>CAMALN010000040.1 GCA_945836565.1 uncultured Lachnospiraceae bacterium | reverse complement strand
TGATTCAGAAAAATTTGATTCAGACAGCTTAGACCTCGATATGAGCTGGGATGATGTGTTGGCTTCAGGTCATACCGACACAGACAGCTTTCATACCGATAATTTGTCAGATGCCCTGGTGTATAGTCTCATCAACTTTGGTCGAATTGATATGGAGTATATTGTCACAGTAACAGGCTCCGATTATTATACCGCAATCAATACACTAAGAGGCTCCATATTCCAAAATCCCGAAACCTGGGATGAGTGCATAACAGATGGTTGGGAAACTGCAGATGAATATCTCTCAGGTAATCTTATGCACAAGTGGAAGGTCGCAAAGGAGGCGAACGAGACCTATGACGGCTATTTCAGCGATAATATAAAGGCTCTCGAGAAGGTTCTCCCACCCACTGTTGCTGCCAAGGACATATATATAACCCTCGGTTCTCCCTGGGTGCCGGCGCATATAATAGATGATTTTGTAAGGTTTTTATTTGCCTCTTCATATAACAGCAAACACATAGGTAAATTTCCATCATTTAAGACTGTGCATGATGAGCTTACGGGAACCTGGTACATCCCTTACAAATCAGCTTTGAAGCATACCGTTACCGCTCTGGTAACGTATGGTACATCGAGCATGGATGCTCTTACTATATTGGAGTACACCCTAAATATGAAGACACCTGTTGTCACAAAGGAGGTTCCTTGTCCTATCAACAAATCCGGGGTAAAGCGTGTCATAGATCAGGACGAAACAACTGCTGCTATCGAAAAGCAGACCCTGCTTATACAGACATACAAAAAATGGGTATGGTCGAACAATAAACGCAAGTCTTATCTTACGGATTTATATGAGAAGAAGTTTTGTTACTCCCGTCACAGAATATACGATGGCTCGTTCTTGAGCTTTCCAAATATGTCTGATGCCATTTCACTGCGCCCATATCAGAAGGATGCTGTAGCACGAATTATCTTCTCTCCGAATACTCTGCTTGCGCACGATGTCGGTGCCGGCAAGACCTATGTCATGATTGCCGCCGGACAGGAGCTAAGACGTATGGGCTTATCTGCTAAGAATATGTACGTTGTCCCGAATAACATCATAGGTCAGTGGAAGGAAATATTTCTTATGATGTATCCTGCTGCAAACCTTCTTGTTGTCGAGCCAAAGACATTTGTCCCTGCTGCCAGAGATACCATACTAAAGCGTATGAGGGACGAGGACTTTGATGCAATCATCATCGCCTACAGTTGTTTTGAACTGATTCCTGTATCAAAGAATTGTTATGTCAATGAGCTTCGTGAGGAGAAAAAACTGCTGGAGGATAGAATAAGCGAGCTCGACTCCAAATGTTTAAGGGTTCCCTCTAAGCTGGAACGCCGCCTAAAGAAGATTTCTAAGGATTTATCAGACCTTATTCTGGACGATGGTTTGGAAAAGAGCAGTATATATTTTGATGAGCTGGGTGTCACCAGAATGTTCGTGGATGAAGCACATAATTTCAAGAATATCCCTATCGATTCAAACACCAATATGGTGCTTGGAATCAACAAGGCCGGTTCTAAACGCTGTGAGGCTATGCTCCGCAAGGTACATTTTATCCAGCGAAGCAATGGTGGAAAGGGTGTAGTATTTGCAACCGGAACACCTATCACCAATTCCGTTACGGATATATATGTTATGCAGCGATATCTGCAGGGCGGAGAGCTTACCATGCTTGATCTGCAGTGCTTCGACAGCTGGATAGGTATGTTTGCTGAGAAGGTGACAGACTTCGAGATAGATGTTGACACGAGCACCTACAGACTCGCAACACGTTTTGCAAAGTTTCATAATTTACCTGAGCTTACCGCCATATTATCCTCTATCGCTGATTTTCATCAGATGGATGAGGCATCCGGTATTCCTCAGATAGATGGCTATACGGATGTATTAATTCCCAAGACGGCTGAATTCGCTGCATATCTACAGGATATATCCAATCGTGCGGACAGCGTACGACACAGAAGAGTCAGTCCAAAGATTGACAATATGCTCACCATCACCACGGACGGTAGAAAGGCTGCTCTGGACATGCGTCTTGTCAAGCCGGAGCTTCCGGGCAACACGATTTCAAAGATATGTATCTGTGCCCAAAAGGTCGCAGATATCTACTATAATACCGCTGACAATAAGAGTACACAGCTCATATTTTGCGATACCTCTACACCTAAGGAGGGCTTCAATATTTACGATGAACTAAGAGCCAATCTGATTAAGCATCGTATTCCCGACAGCCAGATAGCATATATTCACGATGCCACCACCGAGCTTAAGCGCCAGCAGCTATTTAGCAAGGTGCGTGCGGGCGAGCTTCGTATCCTTATAGGCTCCACCTTTAAGCTCGGCCTCGGAGTAAATGTTCAGGACCGCCTGATTGCACTTCATCACATAGATGTGCCTTGGCGTCCTGCCGATATGACACAGCGAGAAGGACGCATCCTGCGTCAGGGCAATCAGAATCCTAAGGCCTATATATACAGATATATTACTGAGGGAAGCTTTGATGCATATTCATGGCAGCTACTCGAAACTAAGCAGCGTTTCATCAATGCACTTTTGGAGGGCTCCCTCACTCAGAGAAATGCCTCTGATATAGAAAACACCGTATTGAATTACGCAGAGGTTAAGGCTCTTGCCATAGGTAATTCACTGGTGAAGGAACGTGTTAAGGTTGCCAACGAGATATCAAGATTAAGTACCCTGCAGAAGCAGCTTATAGATTCCAGGGTTCGAATGGAGAAGGAGCTTTTGGAGCTACCCGGTCTGATTGCTCATCAGCAGGATATTATAGCCAACTGTCTTCTTGATATGGAATACCTTTCTGATACAGCCGATGAAAATATATCTGCCCCGGATATTAAGTCGCAGAAGGAAAGAGCCGACCGACGTCGTCTGCTCAAGCAGACAATATCCGACGCACTTCACGAGCACGTGTTTGAGACAAAGGATGTATCGATAACTACCTACCGCGGATTCGAGATTATCGTTCCCGCATATATGACTAAAGAAAAGCGTAGCCTCCGATTAAAGAGACTTGCCAAATACACGGTTGAGCTAGGTGATTCTGACAAGGGTGCTCTGATTCGTATCGACAATTTCCTCGATAATATAAACGAGCATATCAAAAAGCAGAAGGAAGTACTCGAAAAGCTTATGAACAGGAAAACAGATATCAAGAACGAGCTTAAGAAAAATGATAGCCACGAAGCAGATATAACTGCACTAAAGCAAAGGCTTGATGAAATAGACGATGAATTGGGGGTGCCAAAAAATGAAGGAAGCTAATTTAACCAATGTACCTGAAATGTCAGTAAATGAGATTGTATCACTTTTATCTGACTCTTATAACCGACTCATATATCGAGACATGCCTATGAATATGATGCCATCTGTTATGCTATGGGGTCCACCGGGCATCGGTAAATCTCAGGCTGTGAGACAGATAGCCGCGGCTATTGAAGATGCTACAGCTAAGGACGTACACGTCACCGACGTCCGCCTGCTGCTATATAACCCTATCGACCTAAGAGGTATACCTACAGCAAATGCAGATAAGACTCTGGCTATATGGCTTAAGCCGCAGATATTTCAGATGAATCCAAGCGAGGATGTCGTGAACATCTTATTTCTGGACGAGATATCTGCTGCACCGCAGTCAGTTCAGGCCGCTGCATATCAGATAACACTTGACCGCGTTGTCGGCGAACATAAGCTCCCTGACAACTGCATAGTAATAGCTGCCGGCAACCGTACAACAGATAAATCCGTAGCCTACAAGATGCCAAAGGCATTGGCAAACCGTCTTATGCATATAGAGGTCTCAGAAAGCTTTGAGTCCTGGAAGGAATGGGCCATACAAAACGGCATAAACAGCAAGGTAATCGGTTTTCTGTCCTTCCGACAGGATATGCTTATCAGCTTTGACGCTACACATAATGACCTTGCATTCCCAACTCCACGTTCATGGGAGATGGTGAGCAGACTTCTCAACGATATCAACGGAGACACGGAGGAGATGTACCCTCTAATCTGTGGTTTGGTAGGAACAGGTACTGCCATAGAATTTCGTTCATGGACAAATGTATATAAGAGCTTGCCAAGCATCAGCGATATCTTTGACGGAAAGCTTCCTTCTCTTCCAAAAGAACCGGACGCCCTGTATGCTCTCGTCTCTTCTATGGTAGCATATGCCGGAGAACACAAAACCGAGATGTCACGCATAGCTAATTCCATCAGATATGCTATGCAGATGCCACCGGATTATTCTGCCGTTTTAATGCGCGACTATATGTACATAGAACCGGGATACAGGGACAAGCTTGTTATGATTCCCGAATTCATGAAATGGCTGCAAACGAAGGGAAGTGTTATGAATGGAGCTTTCTGAGACCAAGAAAAAAGAATATATTAAACGTCTTCTGTTGTCGCGAATGCGCATTTTAATAAACCATGGCTTCTATGGTTTGCTTTTGATGCACATGAGGTTTGCCCTAAATGAAACTATCGGCACAGCCGCAACAGATGGCATGCACATATACTTTGCCCCGTCTTTTCTGGATGACCTAAGTGATTCAGAGCTTGATTTCGTCCTCATGCATGAGATTATGCACGTGGTTTTGAAGCATTGCTTACGAGGCGAGCATTTTGATAAAGAGAATTTTAATATCGCCTGTGATATAGTTGTCAATTCAAACATACTAAAGTCAAACAACAATAATCCTGCTTCAATCACTCTGAAAAAATACGGTGAATCCATGCATATCGCACCGGACGGAAAAGAAGGCTATGAATATACCGCTGAGCAAGTCTACGCTATGCTTAAAAAATCTAACGACCCCGGAGACAAACTTCAAGGCAAATCCACCTCAATTGAATCCGGTGGTACAACAATGTTTCCGAGCAATGCAAGCGGACTCAAATCTGATTCTATGGGTTCAGGTAATCAGATTTCAAGTAATTGGGATAACCATACAAAATGGGACAAACATAAGTCTGATAAGAAGCTTTGGGACCAATGGTCAAAGCACCTTAGTGATGCCGTGAAAGCCATCGAGATACGTGATCCGTCTAATGCAAGAGGCTTAATACCTTTAGCAGCACAAAGACTGTTACATGAGCTAAGGCACCCACAGCTTGACTGGCGTACCATACTAACAGATTTTGTGCAGGAGGATATCGTAGACTATTCATTTTCACCACCGGACAGAAGGTTCGATGACAATCCGTTCTACCTGCCGGATTTCAATGAGAAGGATGAAAAGGTCGCCGATATACTATTTATGATAGACACCTCCGGCTCAGTATCTGATGACATGGTTACTATGGCATATTCAGAGATAAAGGGTGCAATCGACCAGTTCAACGGAAGACTTGAGGGCTGGCTCGGCTTTTTCGATTCAGCTGTCGTTGAGCCTGTTCCTTTTGTAGACGAGGATGAATTCATGTCTATCAAACCGCAGGGTGGCGGCGGAACCAGCTTCGACATTATATTTGATTATATCCGTGACTTTATGATGGACGAGCCTCCTGCCAGCATCATAATATTGACCGATGGGTACGCACCCTTTCCCGACGAAGCAGCCGCACAAGATATACCGGTGCTATGGATTATCAACAATGATGACATCACTCCTCCCTGGGGAAGGATAGCAAGAATAAAGATATAGAAAGTCCCTATATATTGAACTGTGATACTATCTCAGCCATATCATTTGCAGAAGAGCTAATCTCAACTGACATATCTGAGACGCTATTTACCGTGCTCAGCACATCATCACTATAGTTTATAGTGCCCTTGACTGTATCCTCGTTATTTGAAGCAATATCACTAAGATTATTTATATCGTGGGTTATTGCATCTGTCTCCTTTACAAGTTGCTTGGTTGCCTCACGGATTACATTTACGCCATTTGTAACTGTAGAAATGTGTCTGTGAACCTCTGCGAATATGCTTGCCGTATCCTTAACGCTCTGTGTCTGTTGATTTATTGCACTTAGCACAGAATTCATTATCTCTACTGTAAGGTTCGAATTATCACTCAAAAGGCGAACAATCTCCGAAATCTCTGCTGAAGCTTCATTGCTCTGGTTAGCAAGTGTGCTGATTTCCCCTGCAACAACCGCAAATCCACGACCCGCCTCACCGGCTCTGGCCGCTTCAATTGATGCATTAAGAGAAAGCAGATTAGTTTGCTCAGCAATATCGGAAATAAGTGTTACAGCACGTATAATTCTCTCAACAGATTCATTGGTCTGTATGGTCTGCTGCTGTATATTTCCGATCTCAGCAAGTACATCCTGATTAGTAATATTAAGCTGCTTCAATGTATCGTTTACACTGTTTCCGGCATACTGCATGCTGTTTGTTGCATCGGACAGCTGGTCGACCTGTACCAATGTATTCTCAATATGTCTGTTAATATTATCTATGTTCTGCTGTATATTAAGTACATTTCCGGTCTGTTCAGTGGCGCCGGTCAAGACATCCTGAAGGTTGTTATTGATATTTCCTACCGCATCACTTGCCAGGCCTGCGACAGAGTTCATTTCCTCTGATGATGCGTTGAGGGTCATTGTATTCTCAGATATCAGCCCTATAATATGTGAGAGATTGTCCTGTAGCTTCTTCGTGCTAAGCGACAGAGCTCCGACCTCGTCCTTTCGGTTAAGCGACTCAGCCTGGATTTCTACATTCAGATTTCCCTCCGATATCTGCTGTACTACATTCATGCTGCTCTGAATACTCTTCGCTATTCCTCTTGCAACAAGTGCACAGATTATTGTGGTCAGTACCAAAATGACTATGATTGCAATTGCAAATACCTTCGTTATAAGGTTCAGGCTTTCTGTCACCATACTTACCGGCATGCCGGCAAATATCATTCCTATTACTTCGTTGCTGTTATTCTGATATACCGGTATGTAATATCCAAAATAAAATGTGTCTTCTACCAATACCCTGTTTGTAAATACTTCATTTCCGTCCTGTAAAACGTTTTCAACAACAAATTCACCTGCACTTGAACCAACCAGTCTTTGACCGTTTGAATCAGTTAACGATGTTACCAGTCTCCTGTCTCCATAGAAGAACGTAATGGCAATACCGGTTTTATTATAGATATCATCGATAAATGGGGTCGATAAAGAAACATTATAAGCTCCCTTCCAGACATCTCCGGCAGCATTTTCAAAATAATCACCGGTATTTTGGTCGTATGCAGCTAAAACTGCCTTCGCAGTTGCCTTAAGCTCAAGCTTCGTATCATTTAATAGCTTATTTTTTACAACCGTATTATTGATTACTATAGCTACAATACACATAATCAAAACAGGCATTACAGCCATTAAAATTACTTTATATTGTAACTTTAAATTACGAAAGAATTTCAATATAATGCCTCCTATTTCCAATTGATTACCTGTACATTTTTATAATACCAATTGATTCCGCCTGTTATAGTTGCATCGTCTAATGTTTTGCCTGCTTCTCCGACTGTCGTTCCGTCATTTGTCACTATTTCGCCATCAAAGACACCGAATTCTCCGGTCAATATCTTCTTCTGGGCCTCACTAACCTTTGCCGCTGTCTCCTCATCACATAAGCCTGATAAAGAAGTAAGACCTACGAGGCTGTCCTCCATACCACCGTAATAATTCGAACCGTCATAGGTTGCGTTCACTATGCTGTTTACATACGAGGTGTAATATGCACTCCAATTCCATATAACTGATGTAAGTGTAGCATTTGGTGTTTCCTTACTCATATCTGAGTTATATCCAATTGCCCAGGTTCCGTTGTTCTCAGAAGCAGTCTGTGGTGCTGTTGTATCCACATGCTGTGCAAGTACATCACACCCCTGTGCAATCAACGCATCTGCTGCCGCTTTTTCATCATCCGGCGAGAACCATGAATTCGTTACTGCAACCAGTACCTTAGCATCCGGATTTACCGACTCAACTCCCATTGCAAATGCGTCTATACCACCGGTACATTCGCTGTTATCACTACCCATAGCTGATACATATCCGATTATATTGCTTTCCGTCTTCAAGCCTGCAACGATACCTGACAGATATCTCGCCTGATATATCCTTCCAAAATAATTTGTGAAGTTTTTATTATTGCTCATATATCCGGTTCCGTGAGCAAAGTATATATCAGGATATTTTTCTGCATACTCAGCAGTTTCATCCATATAACCCCAGCTTGTGGCGAATATAACATTACAGCCTTCTTCGATACATTCATCCAACGCTTTTGTTACAGCAGCAGTATCACCATCGTCGACATTCTCTTTACGTATTACCTGGCTGTCCGATATTCCCAGATTCGATATCATGCCTTGAATTCCAAGCTCATGCGCATATGTATATCCGGAGGTTTCAGAGGCACTTCCTATGTATAGGATTCCCACCTTGATATCCTCCAGGGAAATGGTTGGCATTCCTGCCGGATTCGTATCCGGTACGGTATTATTAACCGTTTGCTCTTCTTTCTCAGAAGCATCATTCTGTGAGACCTCCTGCGATACATCTGAGACCCCATCATTTGTTACCACATCAATGATAACGTCATTACCACAGGCAACCAACGAAAGACTCATGAGTGTCATAATAAATAAAGATAATATTTTTTTTCGCATGCTAACATCCTTTCAATTTTTATGTTTTCCGAACAGTTAATATATTTCTATGGTTATTTATTATAACACAATGTGGCAAAAAATAACATTTTTTTCTTAAAGTTTTTCCTATCGACTCTTGCATAAATTCGGCTCATAATTTTTCTCCATACTTATCCCTCTTAAGATTCTGAATTAAACAGTTGGTTAAATCTTGTCCTAAATCTGTACCATCATCTACATACACAGGGTCTAAATGAAATTTTTCACAAAGCTTATTCATATCCATTAATGCTCCGGCAAGTATTCCTTTACATGCTCTATTTCTCATCGTACTGCTCTGTAGAATCTCTTTTCCAGAATTTCTTCTTTGTAATGGGCTTATTCGTCCAGTTTCCTATTATAGAGGGCAATTCTTTTTTCCTTACATGAAGGACATAATGCTGTTACCCACCTAAACACCGGTGGTTCGTTACAAACGTCTGCGTTATCAGCACCACAGTACTCGCAGATAGTAATTGATTTTGCTTCGTATTTCTTGACACATTCAGCAATCTTTTTTTCCAATGAACCGTCATCAATTATAACCGCCTGTGAATCCACGGAATCTACGTCGAAGTATTTACTACTTACTGCCTTAGTCAGTCTCCTCTTAAGTGACTGCTTTTCATCTTCTGTAAATTCTACGGTCTCCTCAATTTTTTCAAGAAGAAAAGCAAGTTCAAAGCATCTGCAAGTTCTTTTAGTCTCCTTGTAAATGTCCCCTTATCTCCCAAAACATCCCTGGCTTTTTCTTCTCCAAGTAATTTTCTTATTCCGTGCTGTGTTATTGTGTGATCCTTATCTGTATTCTCTTTTAGTACTGACAAAAATTTGTATGTATTAAATATTGAACGTTTTGACATAGGCAACAGTCTCCCCACTCATAGATTTTTACTTTACACTAAATACAATCATTTATTAAAGGTGTATATATACGCCTTTATATGTCTATTCCCCTATCATAATAGCATATACAATTACCCCTTCAATAGATTTTTGTCAAAAAAACAAAGGCGTCCCTATAAGGAATGCCTCTGTTCTATATTAACCTTCCATTAAAACCTTTATTCTTTCAAAATCATACTCTCGTATTATCTCGGCATCATCAGCACAAATTGTTTCATAATCTGTCACAACCACATCAGCTTCCATAGGATTCTCAACAATTTCACTCGCCATCATGGAAAAGAAATCATGCACATTCATAATATCGGTGATATGGAAATAATCCAGCAGAAAAGCAAGTGATGTATCCCCCGCAACTCTGGAATTACTATTTCTCGCGATATTAATCCAGATAAACTCGTTTGTTAAAAGGTCGATTCCAAACAGATATGCCACTTTGCAACAAACATCTTATGATATTTATTCGTCGGTATATACGCTTCTTCAAAAAAAGGAAAACGCTGCGGCATACGTTCTAAAGAACTCGTTGCTTCCATAAGCCCTGCTGCAATGCCAATCCACAAGTCAAATTCTTATTTGTACCTAAATAATAACTTGCTAATTACCACTCCTTCTCCTTTGCCTATATTCACTCGGAGAACTTTTATATCTTTCTTTGA
>CAMALN010000039.1 GCA_945836565.1 uncultured Lachnospiraceae bacterium | reverse complement strand
GAATATATATGATCTTGCTTCAAAGCCGGGAGGAACCGATTTTTCTTATTGCATTAAAAAAGGGATAAATGCGAAGCTTATTCTTGGAATTCCGGGTATGTATTATCCTAAGGAGGCCGGTAATATCATAGCTTCGTATATTCTTGAAACATTATAATAATATAGAGGTAGTATTATGACTTTATCAGGGTGCAATGTGGGTTTTGCCATTTCGGGCTCTTTTTGTACTTTTGATAAAATCAAATTGCAGATTAAGAAATTGATAGATGAAGGTGCCGATGTGACACCGATTTTTTCGTTCAATTCCTATAATTGTGATAATAGATTTACGAAAGCGAAGGATTTTGTCGATGAGGTGTGTGAGATTACAAAAAAATCCGGCATAAAAACCATACAGGAGGCTGAGCCTATAGGACCTAAGGCATTTCTTGATGTGATAGTTGCGGCACCGTGTACGGGAAATACGCTTGCGAAGCTTGCAAACGGTATCGTGGATACGCCGGTGCTTATGGCGATAAAGGCACATCTTAGGAATAATAAACCGGTCGTGATTGCGGTATCCACAAATGATGGTTTGGGAATCAATTTTACGAATATAGGTAAATTAATGAATTATAAGAATATATATTTTGTGCCATTCAGACAGGATGATTATATAAAGAAACCGAATTCGCTGGTTGCGGATATGAGCATGATAGAACAGACGATTCTGTATGCAATAGAAGGTGTACAGATAGAGCCTGTATTGTGCTAGCTTCAGAGAATATCCTATAAAAAATATAAGGTCACTTCAGTTAATGAGGTGACCTTTTTTGATTCAAAGAAAGCCTTTAGAGAGAAAGTGAATATTTTTTCATCCAGTAGTTTACCTGAAGCAAATATGCAAGCATTTGTGGCTCAGCCATAAGCTGACCATACCACGGTTTGCCGTATTCCTTAGGAGAATTTATAAAGCGTGTTACGTTCTCTATATTAAGGTAGCTTATAATCGGTGAAGATGAATCGTGTATCACCTCAAGTAAACGTTCCCTTAATATATTCTCGTATGATGGATTATACGTTTTCGGATAAGGATTTTTCGGTCGGTTCATAATCTGTTCGGGAAGATATCTGGATGCCGCCCTTCTAAGCAGTCCTTTAGGAGTACCACCCAGGCACTTTATGTCCCATGGAACATTATATACATAGTCTATAAGCTTTGTGTTTGCGAATGGTACGCGTGCCTCGAGTCCGTATGCCATAGAGCATCTGTCCATCCTGTCGAGAAGCGTCTGCATAAAATATCTGATATTGATATATGATATTATCCTTCTGTTTCTATCAGTTTCGGATTCCTCGGGCAAAATCTCGACCTCGGATACACAGGAATCGTAAGCACGCTTCAGATATCTATCCATATTAAGTGCACCTACGAATTCAGGGTTGAGAAGAGATTTTCTGAAGCTTAGCTCACGTATCCATGGAAAGCCTCCGCAGTCCAAAAGCTCCTTTCTGTGAAACCATGGATAACCACCGAATATTTCGTCCGCACATTCCCCTGTAAGGACACACTTATGACTTTTGCTTACCTGTCCACAGAAATATTGAAGTGAGGAATCTATATCAGCCATAGTAGGAAGACATCTTGCATCGACTGAATCATAGAGCATATCAGCCTGGGTTTTAGAATCACAGTACAAATAGGTGTGATTGGAACCGAGATATTCTACCATGCAATCGATGTAAGGTCTGTCTTGTGACACCTGAAAGGAATTTGCCTCAAAATACGTATCATTTCCTTCAAAGTCAAAGGAAAAGGTAGAAAGAGGTGTATCCATGCAGGATGCGCATACTGAGCTTACGTAAGATGAATCTATACCCCCTGATAAGAAGGTGCATATCGGAACATCAGATATCATCTGTGATTTGATGCTCTTTTCAAGAAGGCAAGCTGTCTTCTCGATGGTTTCTTCTGTGGTATCTGTATGCGGAGCACTGTGAAGTCTGTAATATTTTTGCTTTATGATACCTTGTGGGGAATATATGATATATTCTCCGGGAAGAACCTCACATATATTTTTGAATACTCCCTTGCCGTAAGTCTTCGAAGGTCCAAGCGTAAAAATCTCATTAAAGCTTGAGAAATCTATGAATGGACGTATACCCGGATATTCAAACAGGGTATCTATTCTTGATGCGAATATGAGAGTATCCTTGTTTCTGGTATAATATAATGGCTTTATACCAAACTGATCACGTATGAGGTAAAGCGTCTTAAGGCTTTCGTCATAAATTGCTATAGCAAAGATACCGTCCAGACGTTTGGCAAAGCATATTCCCCAATGAATAAAGGCCTTTAATATTATCTCTACGTCGGATTTTGTACTGAAGCTGTAACCGCTGCTTATCAGCTCCTTCTTTATATCCAGCTGGTTATATATTTCACCATTAAAAATGATATGATATGTGTTTTCGTTATAGTTTATCTGCATGGGCTGCTTACCCATTTCAAGGTCTATTATGGAAAGTCGCGTGTGTGCGAGGCAGCAGTTATTGATAATTCGAAAATTATCATCGTCAGGACCACGCATTTTCATGCTTTTTATCATGTTTTCCAGAATATATAGATTCTTTTTCAAATCAGCAGAAAAATCAGCTTTGGGATCATAATATCCGGCTATTCCACACATAATTATCTCATTTTATACTTTTATGTTATATTATTCAGCAAAGTAGCAATATGACAATAAATAAGCAAAATAAGCTAAATAATCAAGAAATAATTTCCTTTTATATAATAATATGCTAAAATACAAAAGGCTGTATGCTTTTGGGAAGTGTATTGGGGAATAGGAGTATGGCGGATATTTTAAAAGTGATAATAATTGTTGTTATAGTTATTATTTTGATGGTTTTTATTGAAAGCTACAGAGAGTTTCAAAGCTTTAGAATCAGGAGATACACTATTAATGACATAAATATACCGAAGTCCTTTGATGGATATAGGATAGCTGTCTTGGGAGACCTTCATAACAGCTCATACGGAGAGGATAATCAAAAGCTTTTTGAAGCTTTAGACCAGCTTGCTCCGGATGCTGTGTGTATTGCCGGTGATATGGTGCTTTGCAGGCAGAGGGCCTATGCTGCGAATATAAAAACGGCAGATTTTATTACAAGGCTGTGCGGCTGCTTCGATGTATATTACGGTATAGGAAATCATGAAAAGGGTCTTATGGACGGCTATGATAATGTCGGTGATAACTGGGACAGATATTTAGAAAGGCTTCCAAAGGATATCAAGCTTTTGTCGAATAAACATATCGAGCTTAAGAAGGAAAATGACAACATATATATATATGGCCTTGATATTGAACGGAGCTTTTATAAAAGAATAAAGGATATACCTATGGGGGTTGATTATCTGGAGGAGAAGCTGGGGAAAAAAAAGGAAGGTTACAGCATATTGCTGGCACATAATCCGGATTATTTTGATGATTATGTAAGCTGGGGAGCGAATCTGGTAATATCCGGACACATACATGGTGGTATAGTAAAGCTGCCTTTTCTTGGAGGCGTTATATCACCTAAGCTTAGGATATTTCCAAAGTATGATTATGGATTATTCAAAAAAGATGATAAATATATGATTATAACCGGTGGCTTGGGAGCACATTTTCCCAAGATACGTGTAAATAATAAGCCGGAGCTTTTAGAGATTACTCTAAAAACGGGTGAAAATATATAAAGGGGAGCAAAACAAATGAGTGAAAAGGAAAAGGTTGATGAGATAAACAAAGCAAAGGAGGAAGCTGCGGCAGCAGATACAGCTATACCTACACTGGATTCGGACTTATATCTTTCGCCATATGTTGATTCGTCTGTTAAAAAGCATAGGAAGGCAAGGCATGTTAGGAAAATCGTGCTTGTATCGGTAGCAGCCGTACTGTTTGCTGTATATATTGGCGGAGTAATATATCACAGTCTGTGTTTTGGTCGCGCTACAACCCTAAATGGTTATGACGTGTCCATGAAGGGGGCCCAGGCGGCTTATGACATCATAAAGGCTGATATGAATCAGTATTCATTGGATGTGAAATTTGTGAATGAAGAGTATAAGATAACTCCTACAGATGGGGTATATACTATAGATACCGAATATACTATGAAGCAACTTATCAAGAAGCAGAATCCATTCTTATGGATAGTAAATATATGGAATCCGCATAATTTAACTGTCGCATATAAGACAACTGTAGACACGGCGGCTCTTGAGGAGTATGTGATGGCATATGACTGCATGAAGCAGGAAAATATGCGTGAGCCTAAGGATGCATGTGTAACAATGTATGATGGTGAGGTAAATATTGTACCTGAGACAAAGGGCTCTATAATAGACACAGCCGCCGCAATCGAAGGCATACAGACTGCATTATCCGAGATGAGGGAAGGTATAGATATGTATGAGGCCGGCTATTATAAGAAGGCGGATATATGTGCTGACTCGGAGATAATACAGAAGACCTCGGATGCTATAGAGGAATATCTGTCCAAAAAGCTTGTATATAATTTTAAGGGCTATGAGGTTGAAATCAGCAGAAGTGACCTTGCAAGCATGGCTGATATAACAGAGGATGGAAGTGTAGAGATAAATCAGGACAAGGTATATGCTTTTGCGATGGATTTTGCAGATAGATATACTACCAGCTATACCGAGAGAAAATTCAAGACACATACAGGAAAAACAATTTTGCTCTATGGCGGTTATTACGGATGGGTATTGGATGGCGAAGCAGAAGCGCCTTTGCTGTATGAATCGCTTATGACCGGTGAGAATTTTAACAGGCAATTTACCTGTGAAAGGGAAGGATATACATATTGTGAGATGAATGACATAGGCTATAATTATGTCGAGATTGACCTTACCAATCAGCATGTTTATGTATATGAGAATGGCAAGCAGGTGTTTGACACACCATGTGTATCAGGTAATGTGAGTTGGGGCATGAGTACTCCGGGAGGTATATATCCGCTTACATATAAGCAGAAGAATGCTACTTTAAATGGTCCGGGTTATTCCACTCCTGTTGCTTATTGGATGCCGTTTAACGGTGGAATAGGTATGCATGATGCTACCTGGAAGAGTGAATTTGGTGGAGAGATATACAAGACAGATGGTTCGCATGGCTGTATCAATCTTCCGCTTGATGCGGCAGCTACTATATATCCTTATGTGGAGCAGGGCTCGCCGATAGTATGTTATTGGGAAGATGAGGTTGAATTTATAGATTAGTGCCGGAGGTGTGGCAGGTATGAGTAATGATAAGATAAATATTGTTGAAACAGAACTTTATGAGGCATATGAAAGCCTGAGAGGTATTACTGACTTTGAGCCGGAGATAGCACTTGTATTGGGGTCAGGCTTAGGTGGATTTGCTGAATTATTGGAAGATAAGCAGGTTATAAGGTATGATGATATTAAACATATGCCTGTGTCAACTGTAAAGGGACATAGCGGATGCTTTGTATGTGGCACAATCGGAAATGTCAAAGTGATTGTAATGAAGGGAAGAGTTCATCATTACGAGGGATATACCATGGATAAGGTTGTTCTTCCGATTAGGCTTATGAAGCTTATGGGAGCAAATACTTTATTTCTCACAAATGCTGCGGGTGGTATAAATGAAGCATTTGGACAGGGAGCGCTTATGATGATTACCGATCATATTACTTCATTTGTAAAATCGCCTCTTATCGGACCTAATCTTGAAGGCTTAGGAACACGATTTCCTGATATGTCGCAGGTTTATGACAAAAGGCTACAGAAGCTGTTAAGAGAAACAGCAGCAGAGCATAATATAGATTTGAAGGAGGGAGTCTATGTTCAAACTACAGGACCGAATTATGAGACACCCGCTGAAATAAGGATGTTCGCAAAGCTCGGAGCAGATGCGGTGGGTATGAGTACAGCATGCGAGGCTATGACGGCAAGACATATGGGCATGGAGGTTATGGGAGTATCATGTATAACCAATATGGCAGCAGGAATACAGAAGACGGCACTTAACCATGAGGAGGTTGCATTAATTGCAGATAAGATATCGGCGACCTTTCAGAAGCTGGTATGGCATACAATATTAAAGCTTGGACAGTAAAGGAATATAAGGATGAACAGAGAATTATTTAAGAGATTATTAGAGGACAGGGTAGTTTTTCTGGATGGAGCTACAGGAAGTAATCTGATGGCAGCAGGCATGCCTGTTGGCGTATGCCCGGAGAAATGGATATTGGATAATCCGAATAAGCTTATTAAGCTTCAGAGAGATTTTATAAAAGCCGGCACCAATATAATCCTTGCTCCTACATTTACAGCTAACAGGATTAAGCTTGCCGAATATGGATTGGACCAGGATATAGAAGCAGTAAACAAAAAGCTTGTCGCATTGTCTAAGCAGGCAGTTGCGCTGGAGGGACACAGAGGATACGTAGCCGGAGACATGACTATGACCGGCAGACAGATGTATCCTATAGGCTCTATGATGATAGAAGAGCTTATAGATGTATATAAGGAGCAGGCATGTATATTGGCAGAAGCAGGGGTTGATTTGTTCGTAGTGGAGACGATGATGTCACTGGCAGAAGCCAGAGCAGCCGTACTTGCGATAAGAGAGGTGTGTGAGCTGCCTATCATGGTCAGTCTTACCTTCAATGAGGACGGAAAGACCTTGTTCGGTTCCACTCCGGAGGCAGCAGTTGTTGTCCTCCAGTCTCTTGGCGTGGATGCCGTCGGAATTAACTGCTCTACAGGACCAGGGGAGATGCTTCCGCTTATCGAGAGGATGCTTGCATATGCGAAGATACCTGTATTTGCAAAGCCTAACAACGGAATGCCTGAGCTGATGGATGGAAAAACCGTATATACAATGACACCGGAGGAATTTGCAGGCTATGGCAGAAGCCTGGTTGAAAAGGGTATACGTGCAATAGGAGGCTGTTGCGGAACTACACCGGCACATATTGCGGCTCTTAAGAAAATAGTCAGAAATTCGGACTTTATGCCTGAGTGTACGGTGCATGCTGCCATAGCAAGTGAGTCAAGGGTATGCCCGATAGATTTGACAGGAAGATTTCTTGTGGTTGGAGAGAGAATTAACCCGACAGGTAAGAAAAAGCTACAGGCCGAGCTTAGAGAAGGAAGCTTTGAGCTTGTGAAGACAATGGCTGAGGAGCAGACAGCTAAGGGAGCAGATATACTTGATATCAATATGGGAATGAATGGTATAGATGAGCTTGAGATGATGAAAAAGGCTATCTATGAGGTTACTTCGGTTACCGATTTGCCTCTTTGTATTGATTCAAGTCACGTGAATGTTATCGAGGAGGCACTTAAAATATATCCCGGCAGGGCCTTGATTAATTCAATTTCACTTGAAAGTGCAAAGTGCAGGCCGCTTATGAAGCTTGCTGCAAAATATGGTGCAATGTGTATACTTCTTCCTCTTTCCGATAAGGGTCTTCCGGAATCCCTGGAGGAGAAAAAGGCTATACTTGATGAATTGCTTAAAATTGCGGATGAGGAGGGTGTATCGCGTGACAGCCTTATAGTTGACGGGCTCGTAACAACAGTCGGAGCCAATAAGAATGCTGCAATCGATACTCTCAGTACTATAGAATATTGTAGAAATGAGTTAAGACTTCCAACAATTTGCGGACTCTCAAATGTGTCCTTTGGTTTGCCTGAAAGAATTAACGTAAATACAGCATTTCTTACTATGGCTATAAAAAGCGGACTTACTATGGCGATATGTAATCCTGCACAATCAATGCTTATGAATGCTGCATTTGCATCTGACCTTTTAACAGCAAAGAATGGGGCAGATAACAGATATGTAGAGAATGTTGTTGCAGTTGCACAGACCGAGACGGTTTCTTCTGCGCAGAATACTAAGGATGATATCGTAGGAACAGATATATATGTAGATGTGGTAAAGGGACGCAAGACAGCTATAATTGAGGATGTAAAAAAGGCGTTGGACGGAGGAAAAAAGCCTCAGGATATTATAGATAATGAGCTTATACCGGCTGTAAATAAGGTTGGAGAGCTCTTTGAAAGCAAGAAGTACTTTCTTCCACAGCTTATAGCGGGAGCAACTGCTATGGATATGGCTGTTGAATATATCACACCGCTTTTGGGAGTTAAACAGGGTAAGGCTGATAAAGGAACTATAGTAATGGCCACCGTAGAGGGAGATATACACGATATAGGAAAAAATCTAGTGGTACTGATGCTTAAAAATTACGGATACAGGGTAATAGACCTTGGTAAAGATGTGCCTGCAGACAGGATAATAGAGGCTGCAAAGGAAAATAAGGCTGATATCATAGGACTCTCAGCACTTATGACTACAACTATGATGCGTATGAAGGATACGGTGGATTATGTAAAGGCAAATAAGCTTCCGTATAAGGTAATTATCGGAGGAGCAGTGGTATCTCAGAGCTTTGCTGACGAAATAGGTGCTGACGGATACTCAAAGGATGCAAATGAAGCGGTCAAGCTTGTAGACAAACTATTGACATCGGTTATTTAAATGGGTAAAATATGCATTAGTGTGATTTGATATACGAAAGGTGGAAATATATATGAAGAAGATGGTTTTATCATTGCTGGTTGACAACACTTCGGGTGTACTAAGCAGAGTATCGGGTATGTTTAGCCGTAGAGGCTATAATATTGACAGCTTATCAGTGGGTGTCACTGAGAATGACAAGATATCCCGTATGACAGTCGCAGTGAGTGGAGATGATAGAATCTTAAGCCAGATAAAGAAACAGCTTGTTAAGCTCGAGGATGTTATATCTATCACAGAACTTAAGGACGGCGAGTCTGTATGCAGAGAGCTTCTTTTAGTTAAGGTAAAGGCAAGTCTTGATCAAAGACAGCAGATAATATCACTTACTGATGTATTCAGAGCAAAGGTTGTAGATGTTTCGACAGATTCTGTAATGATTGAGATTACAGGAAATGTGAATAAGATAGAGGCCTTTATTGCACTTTTGGATGGCTTTGAGATAGAAGAGATGGTGAGAACAGGTCTCACCGGACTTGTACGTGGCAATGCTGCGTATGATGATTAATTTTGATAGTCATTACTTACATACTAAGTAATAACCATATAATATAATTATATTTTAGGAGGAAATAAAATGTCAGCAAAGATTTTTTATCAGGAAGATTGTAATCTTTCGCTCTTAGACGGAAAGACAATTGCAATCATTGGTTATGGAAGCCAGGGTCATGCACATGCATTAAACCTTAAGGATTCAGGATGTCACGTTATCATCGGTCTCTACGAGGGAAGTAAGTCATGGGCAAAAGCAGAGGCACAGGGCTTTGAGGTATATACAGCTGCTGAGGCTGCAAAGAAGGCTGATATCATCATGATTCTTATCAACGATGAGCTCCAGGCTTCAATGTACAAGAAGGATATTGAGCCAAATCTTGAGGCAGGAAACATGCTTATGTTTGCGCACGGCTTCAATATTCACTTCAATCAGATTATTCCACCTAAGGATGTAGATGTTACTATGATCGCTCCTAAGGGACCTGGACATACAGTACGTAGTGAGTATCAGGCTGGTAAGGGTGTTCCTTGTCTTATCGCTGTTCATCAGGATGCTACAGGAAAGGCACAGGATCTTGCACTTGCATATGCTCTCGGTATTGGAGGAGCAAGAGCAGGTGTTCTTGAGACTAACTTCAGAACTGAGACAGAGACAGACCTCTTTGGTGAGCAGGCAGTTCTTTGCGGTGGTGTATGTGCACTTATGCAGGCTGGTTTTGAGACTCTCTGTGAGGCAGGCTATGATCCAAGAAATGCATACTTTGAGTGTATCCATGAGATGAAGCTCATAGTTGACCTTATCTATCAGTCAGGCTTTGCAGGTATGAGATATTCTATCTCAAACACAGCAGAGTATGGTGATTATATAACAGGACCAAAGATTATTACTGAGGATACTAAGAAGGCTATGAAGAAGGTTCTTAAGGATATCCAGGATGGTACATTTGCTAAGGACTTCCTCCTCGATATGTCTTCAGCAGGCGGACAGGCTCACTTCAAGGCACTTAGAAAGCTTGCATCTGAGCATCCGGCAGAGAAGGTTGGAGAAGATATCCGTAAGCTGTACAGCTGGAACGGCGAAGGAAAGCTTATCGATAACTAAGATAAACATTAAAGAGAATCCGGTTATGCTGGATTCTCTTTTTTCTAATATTATGAGGAGGGTTTGATATGACCTGTCTTGAAGCACAATCAAATATTATGGCTTTTATAGATAAAAAGCTGCCTGATGACAGAGCAGTGGAATTTGTGCGTCATATCAAAAACTGTCCAAACTGCTCTGAGGAGCTGGAAATATATTATACATTGATAGTTGGAACCAGACAGCTTGATAATAATGAGGAGCTTTCTAAGGATTTTTCAAAGGATTTGAATAATGAGCTTATGAAGCTCAGCAACAAGGTTAAGAAGGCTAAGAGATTTAAGCTTTCGACCTTCGGTATATGCTGTGCTGCATTGATAATTGGATTTGCAGTTTTTTACAGTAGTATATTGAATAAGGTATATAATATAGAACAAAATTATATTAAGGCTATGCAGGGAGATATGTATTTTTATGATTGCTATGGAGAATATATAGAGCTTAGCGATAAGGATTTTAAGGATGAATATGAATATAAGCAGATGCTTAAGACATATAATAATAGGTCGGAGGAGTATCGTTTTTATATAGATGT
>CAMALN010000038.1 GCA_945836565.1 uncultured Lachnospiraceae bacterium | reverse complement strand
GTGTTAGAGCAAATACAAAATCCTCTAAGAAATATCTTCTGTTCCTGGGATTATCTTTTATTATATTCTTTATACTGGCAATAACGGCAGGTCAGTATGTGGATTACAAAAAGGCAGAAGATATGGAGAATAATCAACGATGAGAAAGCGTATTGGCAACTCTTGTATTTCAACCGATTTTATATTAAAATTATCTTAATTATGCGATTTAGAAAGCGGCATAGTTAAGATATTTTTTTGCCGCCGGAATACGAGGGAATTATGGCACTTAAGCACGTGATGATAAACGATATAATTGCAGAGCATAGCGCGAGGATGCAGAACCTGAAAAAGTATTATCCTTTTTTTGTGCTGAGCGAGACCACGTTTTCTCAATATAAAGAGGGAAGGTATGCTTCGCTTGACATGGGATATATTACTATGGCATCCCTGCGTTTTTTTATTAACGAAAATAATTTCCACGAGCGTGACATAACCTATGATGAATATGAGGACTTCGTGCTCGAGCTTTTGCATAGGGATTTCGAGCTTAAGGAATCGGCGGAGGACGAGAAGCAGCTTGCACTTTACATATTTGATAAGCTGAAAAATGACGGACGTGCATTCGAGTTTTCCTTCTATGATCCCGAGAACAGGAAAAAAAAGGTAAGTAGAGTCAGACTTATAGACAGCAGGATAGAGAACGGACAGGTGCTATATACAATTACACCTGAGGGTATCGAATTCTATCTCGACACTAAGGAGATAAAGGACGAGAGTAAGATAAATATATCCCAGCTTCTACTGGAGAAGATGATTACATCGAATAACTTCAAGGGTGGTATAGATGTAGTAAAGAGAATTAATTCTCAGCTGAGAGAGCTGGTTATGAAGAAGGATCAGGTGCTTAAGCTTCTTAGCATAGATGTATTCGAAGGAAGTAAGGCGTATGAGGAATATATGTCCAACACTGCCAAGTGGTTTAGTGAGGAGCAGAAGCTTTTCGCGAAGAACAAGGCATTGGTGGATAAGACGATAGAGAAGGCGACTCCGAATTCTAAGGCGATGGAGGAGATAAGCGCACTTGAGACCGAGCTTAAGAGGACAATATATAATCACAGCAGGCTTATAGCAGAGACTATGGAGCTCACTCAGCTATCAGACAAGATTATAAGCAGGGCAAAGCTTAGAAAGCTAAGACCGGTATTTGATTTCAGACAGGCTCTTGCAAATATTATGGATAAGGATAAGCCTGCTCTTATGGGAGCAGTGCTCATGCCTCTTTTTGCGCCCAGGATAGATAAGACATTTAGTATGAAGTCGATAGATAATATCCTGACGCTTAAGGCGGAGGATAAGGATAAGGGTGAGAAGGCGGAAAAGGCAAAGCTTGATCTTGATTTCATATATGAGGATGAGTTGCTTGAGCAGGAGATAGGCAGGAATTTCGCAAGGATGTTCTATGAGCTTCTCGACCAGATAGACAAGTGGAACAGTCTTACACTCAAGGAATTCAACACGATTCTCGAGGTTAAATTCGGTAAAGAAATATACGGAAACAGAGATTATTATGCATTCCTTGTACACTTGGCAGGTAAGAAGGAATACCATATGTCAGATATGCTCGTAAAACAGGACACTATGCTTGAGGGTATGGTTATCGAGTATTTGAGCAAGGATGCAAAGGAACGATTTAAGAATCTGGCATTTACAATAGAGTTTGATATAGATGAGCAGCTTGTACTTGATATCACAGATGCAAGGATGGCAAGAAGGTACAAAAATGTGTCTACCTATAGTGAGCTTGAGGCCTTGGGACAGCTTGAAGAGGAGACTGAGACTGTGGACGACAGATTTATGGTAACAAATATGAGATTTACAAAGGGAACTACAGAGAAAGAAAGGAGGAACGGATGATGGAGGATATGAGCATTGACAGAAGCTTGGATAAGGCCTTGGATATATATGCCGCACTTATTACCGGACAGGACATCTCACGTTCCAATCCTGATACCAGAGAGATGTATGAGGAGTACTATTCGAACTCTGCAGTTTATGACATAGTAACCAGATTATTGAAGAAGCTTAACCTGAGTGTGTATGAATATGAGGAGAGCATATATATCACAGCAGGCGAGGGAAACCGTATATTCGGTTACACAAATGATGATATGAAACGAATACTCGGCCTTAGAATAAACAAGGAGCTTTATATGGTGTACTTTATAATGTATAACACCTTGCTCTCGTTCTATCAGGATTCTGCATCATATCAGGTAAAGGAGTATGTGCGACTTGAGGATATCATGAAGCAGGTAAGTGATTATCTGTCGGTTATCACAAATGATATCTCAGTATATGCAATGGATGAGATAAGTGAGGAAAGCTTCAAGGCACTCGCGCTTTTGTGGGATGAGCTGCCTGCGGTTACATCAGAGGACAAGGACAAAAACAGGGCATCAAGGGCATCACGCACCGGCTATATAAAGCTTGCTCTAAACTTCCTTATATCGCAGAAGCTTTTTGTCGAGGTTGAGGGCAGATATTATCCTACTAACCGTTTCAAGGCGGTAGTAGAGAATTATTTCGAGGAATACCGAGGCAAGATATACAAGGTACTGGGAGGTGGAGAGGATGCCTAGTATCAACAGAATAAGAGTGAATAACGTAAAATATAATTTCGGAACGCAGTATTATGATGATTTCACCATGAGAATGCATGGCAAGAACACACTCTACGACTTGGCAAACGGTGGCGGTAAGAGTGTTCTTATGCTGCTTCTTATGCAGAATATGATACCGAACTGTACATTGGATGAGAAGCAACCTATCGAGAAGCTGTTTAGAACCGGAAATGGGAATACTACCATACACTCGCTTGTGGAGTGGAAGCTTGAGC
This sequence comes from uncultured Lachnospiraceae bacterium, assembly GCA_945836565.1. Classification (GTDB taxonomy): domain Bacteria; phylum Bacillota; class Clostridia; order Lachnospirales; family Lachnospiraceae; genus Coprococcus_C. The sequence goes on along the minus strand of CAMALN010000038.1, from coordinate 7,940 downwards.
CGGGTGAGGACAGCGAGGGCTACAGATATATGACTACGGGCTTCTGTGCCAGAAAGGCAAAGGAGGCTTCGGAGTCAGAGACTGATAATGCAAATGCAGATGTGGCTTCTATAGAATATTTTAATTATTGTATTTTCTACAGGGACTACAATAAGAATGACATAATCAATCTGCCGCTTGTTAAGGACGGCACGAGGGTCACCTTTCAGGGACTTCGCAATTATCTGAAGGACTTAGAGAGAAGTGACATGCGCCTTCGTGTTCGTGTATTTGAGCGAAAGGGAGAATATCAGAGATATATCAGTAATTTTGGTCTTCACGAGAGCCAGTGGGAGATAATACGAGGTATCAACAAGACTGAGGGACATGTCAGAACGTATTTTGAGAATAATTATAAGACTACCAGAAAGGTAGTTGAGGATCTTCTTATAGAGGAGATTATAGAAAAGGCATATATGGTTAAGACTGCCAGAGAGGATGATGGAAGCTCTTCGATGGCAAAGATGCTTATGGATATAAAGGAGCAGCTTACTGTACTTGCCAAGAAGAAAAAGGATATATCGAGCTATGATCATCAGATTGAGCTTATAAATGTGCTTGCTGATAGGGTTGCTTCATTTATGGATCTGTATAAAGAAAAAAGCGAGCTTACAGACATATTGGCAAATGTCTGCGTAACAGGAGCAGAGTTTGCGAAGAATGACGAGGAGCAAATGGAGGAGCTAAATCGTGCAAGGGATGAGAAGCAGCTTCAGCTTGGCGGCCAGCGAAGGAAGATAGAATGCTTAAAGGTTGCACGTGATAAGAATCAGATAAAGGAGCTTGCCGAGCGTGATAAAGCATTAAATGATAAGCTTAAGGAAGCCAGAGGCAGACTTGATTCTTTGATGGAGGAATACAATCTTAAGGAAAGCATCAACGAGTATCTTGATTATATGACGGATAGGGCCAAGTACCATGAGTACGAGGAATTACTCAAAAATATAATGGCAGATTCAAAGCTTGATGAGGAGGCTATATATGCTTATGCCTACAATATCAAGATGAGAACGGATATTGCGCTTGCTGACATACGTTCGCAGATTGCAAAGCTTTCTGAGGAGCTTACAGAGGATAAGCTTAAGCGTGAGTTTCAGGATAAGCTTTTGTCTGAGGCGAAGACAGCTCTTGCTGTAGCCAGGAGTCGTAAGGAGGCAGCGGATGAGGACATAGTAGCATTAAGCGAGCGTCTGTCCAAGATTAGAATGTCTATGAATGACATAAAATTCGCGAGCTATGATGAGCAGCTTGAGGAAAACGAGGGTGCGCTTTCTGACCTAAAGGAAAAGATAAATAATTCCGAGGAAGAAAAGAGGTCGGCCCAGATAAGCTTAAATGACCTAAAGCTTGAGCTTATGCTTAAGGGCAAACAGCTGGAGCGCCTGGAGGAAGATATAGCCGGGCTGGAGGCTGATAATTACAAATATCAGGAAGCAGAAGGAAGACTATCTAATTTCAGAAATATATATAAGACTGAGGATATAGATGCATTAAAGGAAACTATCGCACAGAAGATTACCTCAACAATTTTGGATATATATGTATTAGAGCAAAACATTGCCCGTGCTGAAAAGAGAAGCAGGCAGCTTGCTGAGGGGCGAATCATCGAGAATTCAGAGGCGGTAAATAAGCTTCTGGATTATATAGAGACAAGACACGGTAAGCTTGCAATGTCCGGCATGGATTATATTATGGCACTTCCGGAGGAAGCGAAGAAGAAGGTGCTTACAACCAATCCGGATATAGTTTACGGTGTTGTTGTCGATGATTATTCCTCTATTAAGGAAGACCCGAATATCTGTGATGTCAATACCGGAACGCAGATGGTTGTGGTCTATGATATGAAGTCTGTAGATGAAAAGGCCATGTATCTCGGAGAGCATGTATTTACTGTAGGGGCAAAGCCTGAATATATCTTAGACAGCGAGACTATAGCTGCACTCACTAAGGCTAATAATGATTCCGTAAAGGAAATGCTTATGAAAAAAGAGGTCTGGGAGGATATGCTGGATGCACTTAAGGAGGACCAGACATTTATCATAAGACTTCTTGAGAGCGGAATATTGGAAGCACAGAAAAAGCTTAGTGATGCGAAGGATTCCGAACAGAAGCTTAGGGATGATATAGATGCTTTGAAAAAGTCGATATCAGATACAGAGAAGACTCTTGAAGCATTAACAGATAAGATAAATGAATTGAAGGATGCTTATGACATCAGACTTGAGGATAATAACAAGCTTGTTACCGTACTTTCCATAGAAGAGCTTGTATCGAAGCAGGAGGCGGTATCAAAGGCTGCTGCAGAGGATATAAGACGTCTGTCTGAAAATGTAGATGAGCTTACAAATTCGTCTGCGGATGAGGGTATAGATGTAGCTTCCGCTGAGGCGAGACTTGAGCTTCTTCAGAAGAAGGAGGCAGAGCTTGTAAGAGAGTGGGATGAGAACTACAAGGCGTACTATCTCGTGGATAAGGAGTATGAGGTTATAGCATCAAGTGACGATGAGCTAAAAGCACGTTTTAAGGCTATGGTAGAAGTAGGAAGTGCTGATGCCAGAACCATAGAGGATAAGAGAGAGATAATGGATACAATAAAGACCTCTATGGACAGAACCTTAAAGAGTATAGAAAGACGCGGCACAAGCATCAAAAAGCTTGAGGATATGGAGAAGCATAATCTTCTGTTTGCATCAGATGAGGATATACTTCATGCCTCAAGGGTGAATATGGAAAATGTCAAGGAACAGATAAAGGCTTGTGAGGCAGAGATAAAAGAGGTCTCACAGAAGATAAGCAAGCTTGAGGGTAGTATAGAATATGCTATCTCAAGCATTGAAAAGCAGTTTGGCACATATGAGGAGCAGGATGCAAGCCTATCAGAGATTGTATCGAATCTTGAAAGCGGTGAGCAGCTGCTTAAGAGATTGGAGGATGAGTATAAAGCCTCCGAGAAGGCGTGCAGAGAGTATTTGAGACAGCAGGGTTATATGATAGAGCTCTACAAGGATGTTAAGAGAATTGTAGTAACCTATGATATAAGCTTGGAGCATGCAGTCATCATAAACGAGAGTAAGGACCAGCTTAGAAATATATTTGAGACTGCCTTGCTTAAGTTTGACAAGAGCATAAAGGGTATCGAGCGTGCTAAGAATGAATTGCTTAAGTTCAAGGGAAATACGGCAACGGCGCTTGATGTGATGGAGGTGTATGAGCTAGCACGTACTATAAGAGATGACGTAGTGATTCCTGACGATTATAATATGGCGAGGGAACTCTTAGAGAATCTCAATACGACGGCAGAGTATATAAGTCTTGAGAGGGATAGAATCGAGAAGAGTCTCACCGATATGGAGACTATCAAGGCAAACTTTGAGGAGCAGTGTCTGCAGAGATGTCTAGATGTAAGAACTGAGTTAGATAAGCTTCCTAAGCTTTCAAGAATAATAGTTGACGATGAGCCTATACAGATGGTTGGACTTGCTATTCCATATGTAAAGGACGAGTTCTTAAAGCAGCGTATGTCGGATTACATAGACAAGCTTGTGGCACAGGCAGACGGCTATGAGAAGGATCAGGACAGAATCAAGTTTATACGTTCAAGTCTTACACTCAAGAAATTATTTGGAGTCATAGTGACGGATATGAATGCCATAAAGCTTTCTCTGTACAAGAGAGAGAGGATAAAGGAGCAGAGTCGTTACCTTAAGTATGAGGAAGCGGTGGGAAGCACCGGACAGTCGCAGGGTATATATATTCAGTTCCTGGTTTCGATTATCAATTACATTTCCGGCATGTATCAGGCTTCAAATGATGATATGAGAACCAAGACAATATTTATAGATAACCCGTTTGGAGCGGCTAAGGACGTGTATATCTGGGAACCGATATTTGCCATGCTTAAGGCCAATAAGGTTCAGCTCATCGTACCGGCACGTGGTGCAACTCCTGCCATCACAGGCAGATTCGATGTGAATTATATCCTTGGACAGCAGATGTCTCAGGGAAAGCAGCTCACGGTTGTTACGGATTACACCAGTACGGTTGAACAGGATGAGCTGGAGTATCAGGAGCTTGAGTATGAGCAGGAAAGCTTTGATTTCATATAGAGGTGAAGGATGCATTATAAAGAAGTGAAGGCGATATTGTCGCCGCAAAATGGAATGAATTTGTATAGAGGATGTACTCACGGCTGCATATACTGTGACTCTCGAAGCACCTGCTACAAGATGGACCATGACTTTGAGGATATAGAGGTCAAAGCCGGAGCAGTGAATCTGCTTGAGAATACTCTGAAGAAGAAGCGTCGTAAGGGTATGATAGGCACGGGCTCTATGATGGACCCTTATATGCCTCTTGAGGCAGAGCTTAAGCTTATGAGACAGTGCCTTACACAGATTGCGAGATTTGAGTTTGGCGTCGTTATACAGACAAAGTCTAAGCTTATATTAAGGGACCTTGATTTGTTAGAGGAGATAAATAAGAAGACAAAATGTGTAGTGGCTATTACTCTTACAACCTATGACGAGGAGCTTTGCAGGAAGCTCGAGCCAAATGTATGCACCACGAGGGAACGCTTTGAGGTGCTTATGAAGCTAAAGGAAAGGGGCATACCGACGATTGTGTGGATATCGCCTATCCTGCCTTATATCAATGATACAGAGGAAAATATGCGAGGGCTGCTTGACTATTGTGTAAAAGCCGGCGTATACGGAATTATGTATTTTGGTGCAGGTATGACATTAAGGGATGGAAACAGACAATACTATTACAGTCAGCTGGATAAGCTGTTTCCGGGGCTTAAGGAGAGATATATAAAGGAATTCGGAGACCAATATGAGGTGTTAAGCCCTCAGGTTGATAAGCTGAACAAACTGGTATATAATACCTGTGAGGAGCACGGAATCGTGTATGATAAGGATGAGCTTTTCAGATATATGAGGGAATATAAGAACAATACGGTGGGCGAGCAGCTAAGCTTGTTTGATTATATGTCCTAGAGAGGGGCCCGCGAAGCGGGAAAGTTGGCTAGGACCCTTTGTATTTCATTAATTTTTATTTTCAAGGAGGATTTATTATGGCATTCAAGGATTTTATGCACACAGTAAAGAGTGAAGCTAATGACGCTATGGAGGTAACAAAGCTCAAGAGCAAGATTAGCAAGGAGAAAACTTTAATCAAGGATGACTATCAGAAGATTGGTGAGATAGTATATAAGAGATATGAGAATGGCTGTGACGATGCAGAGCTTGCATCAATTGTCACAGAGATTACTGAAGCAAAGGGAAGAATTGCTGAGTGTAATGCAGAGATAGAAAAAGTTAGAATGAACTAGGAGACGGAAGATGGATTACAATGAATTAAGCTTAAAGATGCATGAGGAAAACAGAGGAAAGCTTGAGGTTGTGTCTAAGGTAAAGGTTGAAGACAGAGATGACCTTAGTACAGCATATACCCCGGGAGTTGCAGAGCCTTGCAGAAGGATAAGAGACAATAAGGATGATGTATACAGATATACCTGTAAGGCAAATACAGTAGCTGTAGTATCAGATGGTACAGCAGTTTTAGGACTTGGAGATATAGGACCGGAGGCAGCTATTCCCGTTATGGAGGGTAAGTCAATTCTGTTCAAGGAGTTTGGCGGAGTCGATGCATTTCCTATATGTCTTGACACAAAGGACGTAGATGAGATAGTTGAGACTGTAAAGAGAATCGCACCGGTATTCGGTGGAATTAACCTTGAGGATATCTCTGCACCAAGATGCTTTGAGATAGAGAGAAGACTTAAGGAGGAGCTTGATATTCCGGTATTCCATGACGACCAGCATGGAACAGCAATCGTGGTATCAGCAGGCTTACTCAATGCACTTAAGCTTGCCGGTAAGGATTTTGACAAGGCAAATGTTGTAATTAACGGTGCCGGTTCAGCCGGTATATCTATATGTAAGCTTTTATTACAGCTTGGTATCGGAAATGTAGTTCTTGTGGATAAAAATGGAGCCCTATGTCCGGGAGAGGATTGGATGAATCCGGCTCAGAAGGAGATGGCTGAGATTACAAATAAGGATAGACAGCGCGGAAGCCTTGCAGAGATTATGAAGGGCAAGGATGTATTCATCGGTGTGTCTGCGCCGGGTATAGTTTCTGCTGAGATGGTTTCTACAATGGCTGATAAGGCTATCGTATTTGCCATGGCAAATCCTACACCGGAGATAATGCCGGAGGAGGCGAAAAAGGGAGGCGCTTATATAGTTGCTACCGGACGTTCTGATTATCCTAATCAGATAAATAACGTTCTTGTATTCCCTGGAATATTCAGAGGCGCACTTGATGCGAGAGCAACCGGTATAACGGAGGAGATGAAGCTTGCTGCTGCAAGAGCTATTGCATCTATCGTAAGTGATGAGGAGCTTGCTCAGGAGTACATTATCCCCGGTGCATTTGATGAGAGAGTAGCTAAGGTTGTAGCAAAGGCGGTTGCAGACGAAGCTGTAAAGCTGGGAATAACTAAGTAATAAGCAATAGGGTTGGTATGCCTGCCGATTATGGACAGGCATACTTTTTTTCTATTAGACATTATAAATATGTATGGTAAAATGGAAGTAGTAATATGCTTAAAAATATATGATGTATGATGGTATATATGGAGGAAAAAATGCAGCAGAAATTAAGGGCGGTTACCGAGGAGGTAAACAAGGTTATTAAAGGAAAGGAACAGGTGGTTGATAAGGTTCTTGCGGCGATAATAGCGGGTGGACATATTCTTATGGAGGATATACCGGGTGTGGGAAAAACCACACTTGCCACTGCATTTGCGAGAAGTCTGTCCATGGCGCATAAGAGAGTGCAGTTTACACCGGATGTACTTCCAAGTGATATACTTGGATTTTCCATGTATAATTCAGCTACTAAGGAATTTGAATACAGAGAGGGAGCGGTATTCTGTAATCTGTTTCTTGCAGATGAGATAAACAGAACTTCTCCGAAGACTCAGTCAGCTCTTTTGGAGGTTATGGAGGAGCACAACGCTACTGTGGATGGAGTTACAAGGGCACTTCCTGAGCCGTTTGTCGTTATAGCTACGGAGAATCCTTATGGCTCATCCGGTACCCAGATGCTTCCGGAGTCACAACTTGACAGATTCATGGTGTGTTTGTCTATGGGTTATCCGGCGCATGAGGATGCAGTTCAGATATTGAAGAATAATGCCGCAAAGCCTATAGATAGTGTAAAGGAAATTATCACTATGGAGGAGCTTATCGCGATAAGAGAGCAGACAAATAATATGTTTGTCAGAGATGAGATTTACGACTATATAGTAAGCCTCGTTGAAGCGACGAGAGTCATGGATATATTCTCTATGGGTGCAAGTCCGAGAGGTACGATAGCACTTCTTCGTATGGCGAAGGCGACTGCTGTTATGGACGGCAGGGACTATGTGACAGCCCAGGATGTGCAGGATTGTGCAAAGGCTGTATTGGGACACAGAGTTAAGCTCAGTGCCAGAGCAAAGGCACAGAGGATAGATGTTGATCAGGCGATTAGAATGTTGCTTGGAGCAGTACAGCCGCCTAGAATGTAGTGACATATGGTGATAGAATGATTAATTTTACTCGAATAATTATATATCTTGTACTCTATGCTGTGAACGCTATGCTATATGTTTTCCTGCACAGTCATTTTTATTTTACACTTTTGATTCTTATGACTGCTGCACCGCTTATTTCAATTATCGCGGCTTTACTTTTAAAGAGGGGCATCAGAATATCCGCAGACACAGGGCTTATGGATACACAGGGAAACTTATCCGTAAGCAGAGGCGCATATAGTGTAAGACAAAGGGAAGAGGCCTTCTTTAGCATCGCAATCAAGAATCCGACAGCCTTTGTATGTCTTGATGCAGA
>CAMALN010000037.1 GCA_945836565.1 uncultured Lachnospiraceae bacterium | reverse complement strand
AGAGGATAACTGGGTAAAAAATGAATATGGTGTGGATTTTAAGGAGACGGAAAAGGAGAGCTTAAGTATCTCAATTGAGGAGGCTGAAAAAAAGGCGGAGGAGCTGCTTTCTAATATGAATATCACAGGTTTTGTATGCTGTGAGAAGGACAAATACTGTGAGCTTCCGGAAGTGAGAAAGGTAGATATACCAGACAGAGAATACCGTCAGGTATACAAATTCACCTACTTAAGGCAGCTTGACAATACGGTGGTCAGCAATGAGGCGGGCTCAAAGCATATTGAGGGCTGGTCAGGTGATACATATGTGAAGAAGGACTGGGGCGGAGAAAGCATAGAAATAATGGTAAATGACAGTGGTATAGTAGGCTTTTATTACAGCAGTCCTATTGAGGTTACTGAAACAGTGGTGGAAAGCTCTCAGCTTAAATCCTTTGAAGAAATTAAGTCGATTTTTGAAGAGATGGTTATCATTACCTGTGGGGATGAATACAACGATGTTAATATTGATATAGATAAGGTTGTGCTCAGATACACCAGAATAAGTGAAGCAGATAATTATGATTCCGGACTTCTGGTGCCTGTGTGGGATTTTATAGGTCTGAAGAATGGTGGAAGTACGTATATCATACCTAATACTCCGGGAGCGATAATCTCAATAAACGCAATTGATGGCTCTGTTATAGATTATGAGCTTGGTTATTAAGCAGGAAAAGATATGAATACTTTTGAAATGGATTTAAAGAGGGCTTTGTTATCAAAGGGATTTGTAATAGGGCTTATTGTCGAAATATTGATATTGGATAAATCCGGCTTTGCAACTGATGTCTATCTGCTCTTTATGCCGGTTGTGGTCGCATTTCCGTATGCAACAGCTTGGTTAAATGATTATAACAGCGGATATATCAAGCTGTATCTGTACAGGACAGGTATAGGTGCATACATATTCGGAAAATTCGTGGTGTCTGCCATAAGTGGTGGGACTATGCTTGTGCTAAGCATAATAATAGCCGGCTGGATAAATAAAGAGGTGCAGGTTACGGCTCTTGCTACGGTGTTTGCATCGGGCTGCTTCTGGGCGGCTGTGGCCACTACAATGTCGGCAGTTACGGGAAGCAGGTACGTGGCATATGGCGGGGGCTTCGTCATATATTATATGCTGGTCATAATATATGAGAGATATTTTACATCGCTATATTGTCTGAGTCCGGACGAATGGATATGCCCTGCACACACCTGGGTTTTCGGAGAATATGGTGTGCTGCTGCTTCTGCTAGGCATAGCGATGGTGTTGTATTGTGTATTTTACAGGGTTGTCAGGAGGTGTATTGCCCGTGCGTGAATTAGCCCAAATCTGGCAGACAGCTTGTGTGAATTTCAGGAGGTGGAAGAAGAATCCAAAGGTTATCATGGCATTTTTGCTTGCCTTCGTCGTGTGTTTTTTGTTGTCGGATAAGATACTTAGCTTTTCGGACAGACAGGAGACTGTATTGCAGCTGTTTGAACCCTTTATATGGACCTTTGGTGATGCAAACTCTGTGCTTATAATGTCCCTGCTTCTGCTGCTTTTGTTCGCAGATATTCCGAACACGGGAAATGAGGTTCCTCTGTTTCTAGTGCGGACGAATCGCAGAGTATGGATTTTGGGACAGATTCTGTACATTGTTATGGCAACGTTTTTATTTGTACTCTTTGTACTTATATCGACCTGCGTCTTGTGTGCGTCAAAGGCATATCCGGCAAATATCTGGAGCAAGACTGCAGCCATACTTGGATATTCGGATATCGGACGAAGGATTGCCATACCGGCGTTTCTTAAGGTGCTGGAGCTTTCCTTCCCATATCAGTGTATGCTGCATATATTCGGACTTATGCTTGGGTATTCAATATTTATGTCAGGTATAATATTGTACTTAAATCTGCGTAAGGATAATGGAGGGATGATAGGAGGCATAATATTCAGCGGTATAGGATTTGTGCTTAATCCGGAGCTTATATCACAGTGGTTTAAGCTGGGACCGGAGAAGCAGAGGCTTGCAAATATAGCCTTTGGATGGATGTCTCCGCTTAATCATGCGACGTATTATATGCACAATTTTGGTTATGATAATCTGCCTAAGCTGTGGGTGTCATATGTTTTCTTCTTCGTTGGAAGTGTGATTGTATTTTCTCTGTCGGTACACAGGATGAGGACATACAGCTTCAATTTTACGGGAACCATGAGAAGATAGTAGGGATGGAAAAGAATGTATCTATATTATACAAGGAGCGTTTCGGATGGAAAATGAGGGAATAGTAGTAGAGCATGTATATAAGTCCTTTGGCAGGGAAAAGGTGCTTAAGGATGTAAATATGAAGATAACTCCGGGACAGATATTCGGTGTCGTGGGAAATAACGGTAGCGGAAAAACCGTACTTATGAAATGTATATGCGGGTTTATGCGACCGGATAAAGGAAGGATATACGTGGATGGAAGAAGGATAGGCAGGGAGGTTGATTTTCCTGAAAGCATAGGTGTGATTATAGAAACACCCGGTTTCATCCCACACGAGACCGGATATACCAATCTTAAAATATTGGCTGGTCTTAAAGGTCTTATAGGAAAGAACGAGATTCGGAATACTTTAAGGAAGGTAGGACTTAATCCTGATATGAAGAAGCCTGTCTCGAAATATTCGCTCGGCATGAGACAGAGGCTGGGTATAGCACAGGCGATAATGGAGAACCCGAGAGTGCTGATACTTGATGAACCGTTCAACGGCTTGGACAAGAACGGTGTAGAGGAGATGAGGCAATTACTAAAGGGGCTAAAGGCTCAGGGCAAATCGATAATGCTGGCAAGTCATAATGCCAGAGACATTGAGGAGCTGTGCGATGTAGTGCATGATATGGAGGATATGTGGGAATGAACAGATTGATTAGAAGGTCTAATACAGCTTGTGCAATAATTGCATTATGCTTCTGTTTTATGTCAGTGATAAATGAGTATACCTGTTATGCCATGGAGGGTGAAGCAACTGATGTAAATAATACTGCTCAAACTGATACGGAGGCAAATGCTTCGGATAAAAATGATGACAGCATAGCAAATATCAGTATAGACAACCGAAATAAATATGATGGGATGGACAGAACCTACGAGCAGGGCTATATGCCTTCTGTAGCAGACGGAAGAGCTGTTGTGGTAGTGCCGGTTGTGTGTGACGGTGAGTTAAAGAATAACATTATCAAGACAAGCCTTAATCTTGGTGATGCCTCAAGCATGCCCTTCGTATGCAGAAATTACGAGAAGGATGTTTATCTTGGGCAAAATAAGGTAAATGACGGAACTGCTACGGTAGACAGCTATCTGATAAGCTATACGCTGGAGTTAAAATCAGACAGGTTAAACGGAAGCTACCCGGTGATATTGGAGCTACGGGCGCAGGATAAGAATGGAAATAACATAGAGAAAACGGTTACAACCTATGTGACCATAACCGATGGAAAAGACCCGAACGAGCAGATAAAAGAGGAGGTTGTTGAGGAGGCTCCGACATTTGCTCCAAAGGTACTGGTAGAGTCGTATGAGTATTCCAAGAATCCTGTCGTGGCAGGAGATGAAATAGAAGCCAAAATAACTCTGTATAATACCAGCAAATCAAGTTCGGTAAAAAATATGACGGTTACAATATCGGCTCAGGCGGACAATCTGACTCTGCTCAGTCCGACGGACACGATATACATAGAGCGACTCGGTGCAGGAGAAAAAACGGTTGTTGTATATACCTACAAGGTCGCACCTGTAACACCGGAAGGACAGTATAATTTACAGCTTTCGATGGATTATGCGGATAATAAGGGTATGACATATTCGGCAGTCGGAAATGCAAAGCTTAACGTTGAGCAGCCCGTGAGCATCCTGTTTGATCCGGTCAAATTGGAAGAAAATCTTCAGATTGCGGATGTTGCTGAGGTTTCGGTAAACGCAATGAACCTTGGAAAGAGCAAGGTGTACAATGTAAGAGCCAGTATAGATGTCGACGGGTTGAGTCCGGATGGAACCATATTCATAGGAGATATAGAACCCGGGAATGTCAAAAGCAGCAGTATCACGGTAGAAGTGGTGGGGCTTTCAGGTAATTCCATATATGGTGATACCGAGGGAAGAATATCATTTGTATATGAGGATGGAAATGGCGAAGAATACACGACAGAGCAGGTGCTGTCTACAAAGATTTCATCCCAGTATGTAGATATACCGGATGAGAAAAAAGAGGATAAGCCGTTTCAATGGTGGGTTATCATGGGAGTAATAGGAGCAGTATTGGCGGCCTTTGCAATTATGGCATTAGCTTCATATATCAGAAGAAGGAAGCTTGAGGAGGAAGATTGGCATGCAATGGTTGAAGAGGATTCTGAAGCTAAGGAGACAAAATGATTCGGTAAAGCTTATGGTTTTGTTGGCTGTAGCATTGGTGGTTCTTTTGGTATCTGAAATACGGGATGTGTATGAGATATATACATACACGGACACTCCTGCAGAATACGAGATGACGGGCAATCTTACAGATGAGACTGCTTTGCAGGAGCTTATGGATATGGAAAAGGTGGATATGATAAGCCTGCAGGCAGAGGAAGGCGTGACACTAAAGTATAAAAGCAAAGAGATAACGGTGAACTGTATATATCTGAGTGAGCAATATCTGGAAAGTGTATATAATGTAGGAGGACAGGGAGCGCAGAGTGTATTATATGCCAACAAAGCGGCGTTTGATGCGATATTGAGAGATTTTGAAATATACTCATATAATCACAATACGGAGGAAATGAAGGAAACCGGGTTTGTCGTACAGAATCTGTCAGAGGATAAAACACCGGCGAGTAAGATAGTTTTATATACAGGTAATACGCTTGTACCCGAGGATGAGCCTCTGGTGTTCTCAATCAGACACAAATCAAAGCTTGAAAAGACCGCAGGAAAGCTTAGGGTGTATGTTGCAAAGCAGGATATGGAGCAGCTGCTTTTGAAGCAGATAGCAGCAAAGGGCTACAGTGTTGTAAACAGGGAGGATATTCTCGAATTTGAAAATCGAATTAATCTTTTGCTGCAGAGTATAAAATACAAGGCGATTATAATTTTGCTTTGCGGGTTGTGGGAGTTTTATATAATTAAACAAATAAAATTGACATTACACAGATAAAATGTGGTAGAATAGGCACTATACTAAAAGCATGAGGTGTCGAAGGTGAGTAAGGGTAAAGTTGTAGTGGGCATGTCAGGTGGTGTGGATTCATCTGTGGCAGCTCTTCTCTTAAAGGAACAGGGATATGATGTGATTGGTGTCACCATGCAGATATGGCAGAGGGAGGATGCATGCACTGTGTCGAATGAAGGCGGTTGCTGCGGACTGTCAGCAGTGGAGGATGCCAGAGCGGTTGCATATAAGCTTGATATCCCTCATTATGTGATGAACTTCAGAGATGAATTCAAGAAACAGGTAATTGACTATTTTACCTCGGAATATCTAAAAGGAAGGACGCCGAATCCGTGTAACGCCTGCAACAGGTATGTAAAGTGGGAGGCACTATTAAAAAGAAGCATGGAGATAGGTGCTGATTATATAGCGACAGGACATTATGCCAGAATCGATACACTTCCAAACGGAAGGCTTGCCATAAGAAACAGCGTTACAGCTGCAAAGGATCAGACCTATGCCTTATATGCGCTGACACAGGAGCAGCTCTCGAAGACCCTTCTTCCTATAGGAGAATATGAGAAGTCTCAGATTAGAAGGATTGCTGAGGAACAGGGACTTGCAGTTGCACATAAAAAGGATAGTCAGGATATATGCTTTATACCTGATGGTGATTATGGTGCTTTTTTAGAAAGAGAGATTCCGGACAATATACCCGGAGCGGGGAATTTTGTCACGAAGGATGGTGTTATACTTGGAAGACATAAGGGTATAACACACTATACCATAGGACAGAGGAAGGGACTTGGAATATCCGCAGGGCATCCGGTTTTTGTGTCTGAGATAAGACCTGATACAAATGAAGTGGTTATCGGAGAAAATGAGGATATATTTAAGACGGAGCTTATGTGTGACCACCTGAATTTTATGGGCATAGAGGATATAGCCTACGGACAGTCTGTGAGATGCACGGCAAAGGTAAGGTATGCTCATAAGGGAACAGCCTGTATGGTTGAAAGGATGGGAGCAGACACACTGAAGGTTGTCTTTGATGAGCCTGTGAGGGCGATCACTCCCGGACAGGCGGTAGTGTTTTATGATGGAGAATATGTACTTGGTGGCGGATTGATAATATAGTGTATTCGAAAAATCAGCATAAATTACATTTTTATGCTGATATCTACCAAATATTCTAGCCGACAGATGATAGTAATTCTTCTTGGAGCAAATAACGAGAATGGAGATATGGTGGCAGGAAGAATAGTTGACTGCTTCTACAAGCTGTACATAGGAGGAAAATTAAGTCTCGATTACGGCATAGCTAAGCTTGAAAGCTGTGGTTTGCCGAATATGACGGACGAGAATAATAATTAGTATAAAGTATGTATACAAGGCGTTTGAAGTTTTTCAGACGCCTTTAGTATGTCTTTACGCCATACCGTTTACAGTTTTGTACTTCCAGAGCATCTCGGCATGGTTTTGCTCTTCTATCTGGATATCAGCAAGAATCTTACGAATCTTTGAGTTGCCGAATACGAATACATCTGTGTTGTATTCCGAAGAGACCAGCTTTTCGGTTGCGATACAGTCTGTAGCTAAGAAGCAGTCAGCCTGCTTATCTTCGTTATTTGAAGCCGCATCATAGGTTGCCTTTGGGGCGTAATTCTGACCATCACTGTCGTTACAGTCACAATCGGGAACATTCCCATCCAATATCTGTCCAAGTGTATTGTAATGCTGCTGCTCCTTGGAAGAAAGTGTTTCGAATAAATTTTTTAATTCCGGATCCTTTGCCTGCTTTGCATAGTTGGCATATTTCTGGATGCAGCTTTTTTCCTGTGTTCTTAGATCTTCAATTGCTGTACGTTCTTTTTCTTTAAGAATCATATTATTCACCTCACTTTTTGACATATAAAGTATAGCCGGATATGTGTGTTTATATACAAAAAAATTAAATATAAAGTGGTAAGTACAAAATATGGTTTTTTATGACAAAACGTGATAAAATCAGTTACAGTATACGGTCTTATAGGGAGGAATATTATGCTTGATAAGGGTAAAATTATTAAACAGATGATAATATGGCTCGCTA
The DNA here is from genome assembly GCA_945836565.1 of uncultured Lachnospiraceae bacterium. Classification (GTDB taxonomy): domain Bacteria; phylum Bacillota; class Clostridia; order Lachnospirales; family Lachnospiraceae; genus Coprococcus_C. Next base: position 3,554 of record CAMALN010000037.1, on the reverse strand, counting down.
TAGTGCTTTTTAGTGTATGGGGAGTGTTCTTTTTCCTTCATTTTAGAAACGAAAAACGACTTTTGGGACAGATAGAAGAATATATATATGAATTTTCGTCGCGTACGGCAGAGCATGTTGAGGATGTGTTTGAGGATAAGGAAAGTGCGATTGCATCCATTGCCTGTCTGTATGGTGAGGCTATAAATTTTAACGAAAAGGATTTAAGCTTGCTTGCTGAAATAGAGAAGGAATCAGGCTTTGATTGGATTCGTTTTGTGGATGCAGACGGATATGATTATTCAAGTGACGGAAGAACAGCAAATGTATCGGACAGAGAATATTTTAAAATGGGTATGGAGGGTAAAACCGGTACAGACTTTGTATCAGCTTCAAGAATCAACGGAGAAAGGTTTATCGGCTTTTATTCACCGGTTTATAATGATACAGAGATTTGCGGTATAATGGTGGGCTTCTTAAACGAACATACAGTATCGGAGATTCTTACAGCCAAGCTGTATGGTTATGCTGCTGATACGATGATATTGAATTCAAAAGCAGAGGTTTTGGGAAGATATACGGATTGTGATTCTCTGAAGGTGAATAATTTTAATGATTGTATCAATGTTGTAGATGAGAACAGAAGGCAGCAAACTATATCAGCAATTGCACAAAATGAGAGTTTGTGCTTCGGATATACTGAGGCAGGAGTTGGTTCACTGGGATATATTATGCCGATTCCAAATTCTGATTGGAGTATAGTTCAGTTTTTTCCATACGAGGCTAAGGCTATGCTGTTAGATGATGTTGACTATGATGGTAAGCTTATTATAGCTTTGTTTGCAAGCTTCGTATTTGTTATAGGTGTCATTGGAATATGGATATTCAATCATATTAGAGATATAACAAATCAGGTGAGGGAGCAACAAGAAAAAGAAATAAGGGAGGCTGAGAGAAGTAAGCAGTATGACATCATACTTTCTCTTAGTAAGATATATTCCTCAGTATATTATATCGATGTCATTCACGACACCTTTGAGCAGATATTTACTGTGGTTCCTACGATTGAGAAGCTTGTAGGAAGAAGCGGGAAGGCATCAGATACATTTGAATTTTTTTCTAAGAAGCTATGTCAGCCTGAGTATAGAGAGATGCTAAAGGAATTTACAGATATGAAAACCCTTGAGGACAGACTCTCAGACCGTATGATTATATCCGCAGAATTTCAGGGCAATTTTAGAAAAGAAAAAGGCGTCGATTTGAAGACATGGGGACGCTGTTCATTTATTGTAGCGAAGAGGGATGAAGACGGCTTCCTGACACACGTTATATTTGCCACAGAATATATTCATGAACAAAAGATAAAAGAAATTGAACAAAATGAAAATCTGAGACAGGCACTTAATGAGGCTGAGTCTGCGAACAGGGCAAAGACAGCCTTCCTGAGTAATATGTCACATGATATCCGTACTCCTATGAATGCGGTTCTTGGGTTTGCAGATCTGGCCAAGAAAAATATAGACAATTCAGAAAAGGTTATGGATTATTTGAATAAGATTCAGCAGTCCGGTAACTGTCTGCAGGAGCTTTTGGATAATGTACTCCAGATATCACGTATAGAGAGAGGAAAATATGAGCTTGAGGAACAGATATATGATATAGAAGAGGTCAATGCATCAGTGTTTGATAACCTTGAAGATGCATTGAATAAAAAGAGTCTTACACTTAATAAAAGTGTAAATGTAATTCACAGAAATCTGTATGTTGATGTGACAAAGATGAGGCAGGTACTTATGAACCTCCTTAGCAATGCTATAAAATATACCCCTGAAAATGGTACAATCAGCTTTACTAATAATGAGCTGGAATCTGATAAAGATGGATATTGTATAATTGAGACAATAATTGAGGATAATGGTATTGGAATCTCAAAAGAGTTTATGCCACATCTGTTTGACAGATTTGAGAGAGAGAGAAACACTACAGAGATTGCGGTTGAGGGAACCGGCCTTGGCATGGCTATTGTCAAGGAGGTAATTAATTTGATGGAAGGTACAATATCTGTAGAAAGCAGCGAAGGGGAAGGAACAAAGATAACTATCCGGATAGAACATAAGATAGCTGATTCTTTTGATTTGTATAATAGAGGTGAAGTGACTGAAACAACTGAGGATGAATCACGGTTTGTAGGCTACAGACTTCTTTTGGTGGAAGATAATCAGCTGAATGCAGAGATTGCTACGGAAATATTGACGGAGTATGGGTTCCTTGTAGAACATGTACCGGATGGTATAGATGCGATAAGGAAGCTTGATACAGTAACCGCAAGCTACTATGATGCAATTCTTATGGATATACAGATGCCTATAATGAATGGTTATAAGACTACAGAGGCTATAAGACACATAGCGGATGAATGCAAGTCGCATATACCTATAATTGCTATGACGGCCAATGCATTTGAAGAGGACAGGAAACGGGCTTTAGAAAGCGGAATGGATGATTTTATAAGCAAGCCTGTAGATATAAAGAAGCTTATAGAGGTTTTGCGAAGGATATTAAAGTGAATTTAAGCTTAAGGAGGTATAATTGTATGTGTACTGCTGCAACGTATAAGACCAAGGATTTTTATTTTGGAAGGACTCTTGATTATGAGTTTTCGTATGGAGATGAAGTGGTTATAACTCCGAGAAATTATTCGTTTAGTTTACGAAATGTGGGAGAATTGACTAACCATTATGCAATAATCGGTATGGCATATGTAGCGGATGATTATCCTCTGTACTATGATGCCATGAATGAAAAGGGACTTGCTATGGCGGGACTTAATTTTGTCGGTAATGCTCATTACGAGAAGGAAAAGCCTGATAAGGATAATATTGCACAATTTGAATTCATACCTTGGATACTTGGTAGATGTGCAAGCGTGAGTGAAGCAAGAGAGCTTCTTGGCAGGATTAATCTTATCGATAAGCCATATAGTGATAAGCTTCCGCTGGCTCAGCTTCACTGGATTATTGCAGACCGCGAAGAGTGTATCACTGTCGAGTCTGTAAAGGAGGGCTTGATGGTATATGACAATCCTGTGGGAGTTCTTACGAATAACCCACCATTTCCACAGCAGATGTTTGCGTTAAATAACTATAGACATCTGTCTGTCTCTAATACGGAGAACAGTTTTTCGGACAAGCTTAACCTAGACAGCTACAGCAGAGGCATGGGTGCATTGGGACTTCCCGGAGATTTGTCTTCACAATCAAGATTTGTAAGGGTGGCATTTACAAGGATGAATTCTCTGTCAGGTGATTCTGAATCGGAAAGCATAAGCCAGTTCTTCCACATACTTGGCTCAGTTGACCAGCAGAGAGGATGCTGTGAGGTGGACAAGGGCAAATATGAGATTACAATATATACCTCGTGCTGCAACACGGACAAAGGCATATATTATTATACAACCTACGAGAACCATCAGATTACCGGTGTAGATATGCACAAAGATAATCTGGATGGAGATAAAATCCTACGAAATGCATTGGTTCAAGGCCAGCAGGTGTATATTCAGAATTGATAGTTAT
>CAMALN010000036.1 GCA_945836565.1 uncultured Lachnospiraceae bacterium | reverse complement strand
CTGTGATATCGTATCTGAGGGAACTAAGCTGGTTGGCTGTTCTGAAATGGGTGATTTGATTGTTGAGAGAATATAATAGAAAAGGTTATGAAAAAGAAAAAAAATAATTTTAAGCTTTTGATTATTCTGCTAATTATTGTATTGGATATAATCGTTGTTAAGCTTATATCGAATAGTGATAAGGGTGGAAAGAACAACACGTCAGCCCGGATGTCATTGTACGACAGAGGGCTTGATATGATTTCTTCGATGAATGCTCTGGCAGGAGATGATAATTACAGGAAGATGATTGGCATGCCACAAGAGGTTGAAAGCATCATAAATGATATATTAGCCATGGATTATTCCGAACCCAAACAGGTATATAAGGTTACTAATCTTGATGATATTATGAATCTTACGATGTATATGAGTGGTGTGGATGAAAATACCTTCAAAGGCGAAACAAAGGATTACATCAAAAGAAAATTTGCCGGTACAATCTGTAATGTGATTATGGGTAAGAGCAGTGGTGCTATGGCACTTGCCGCAAGCTCGTGCTTTGCGAAGCAGGACATTTTTGTGGACAGTACGGTAACAGAAGGTATATTGTACATATATGTGTATGAAAACGCCTATCCGGTATTTGTATCATTTATGCCCGGAGAAGATGGCGCAGTATTGGCAAATTGTTCATATATGATATTGGATTCCATGATAGGCGCTGATACAGAGACAGCGAAGGATTCCATGGCACTTGGACTTTTGTCCGTAGAAATCGAAGAAGTGAACAGGTAAATAAAATAACGAAAAAATATATAAAGGAGTAATGAAAATGAAGAGTGATAACGTAAAAACCGGTATGCAGCAGGCTCCACACAGAAGCTTGTTCAATGCACTTGGAATGACAGAGGAAGAGCTTCAAAAACCGTTGGTTGGTATAGTTTGTTCCTACAATGAGATTGTACCGGGACATATGAACCTTGATAAGATAGCACAGGCTGTTAAGCTTGGTGTTGCAGAGGCAGGCGGTACACCTGTTATGTTCCCTGCAATAGCAGTATGTGATGGTATAGCAATGGGACATATCGGTATGAAATATTCTCTTGTAACAAGAGACCTTATAGCAGACTCAACAGAGTGTATGGCTATAGCTCATCAATTTGATGCACTTGTAATGATACCAAACTGTGACAAGAATGTTCCCGGACTTTTGATGGCAGCAGCCAGAGTAAATGTACCTACAGTATTCGTATCAGGTGGTCCTATGCTTGCAGGTCATGTTAAGGGACATAAGACTTCTCTTTCAAGCATGTTTGAGGCTGTAGGTTCATATGCAGCAGGAACAATGTCTGAAGAGGATGTATATGAGATGGAGTGCAAGACCTGTCCTACCTGTGGATCTTGTTCAGGTATGTACACAGCAAACTCTATGAACTGCCTTACTGAGGCACTTGGTATGGGTCTTCCCGGAAATGGAACAATCCCTGCAGTATATTCAGAGAGACTTAAGCTTGCTAAGCGTGCAGGTTATGCAGTTATGGATATGATAAAGAAGGATATTCGTCCAAGAGATATCATCACTAAGGATGCGATAATGAATGCTCTTACAGTTGATATGGCACTCGGATGTTCTACAAACTCTATGCTTCATCTTCCGGCAATTGCACATGAGATTGGCTTTGACTTTGACATAGCTATGGCAAATGAGATAAGTGCTAAGACACCTAACCTTTGTCATCTTGCACCGGCAGGTCCTACTTATATGGAGGATTTGAATGAGGCTGGTGGTGTATATGCAGTTATTAATCAGCTTTGCGAGGCCGGACTTATAAATAAGGATTGCATGACTGTAACAGGAAAGACAATAGGAGAGGCAGTTAAGGGACATATAAATAAGAATCCGGAGGTTATAAGAACACTTGATAATCCATACAGCAAGACCGGCGGACTTGCGGTTCTTAAGGGTAATCTTGCACCGGATGGCTCAGTTGTTAAGCGTTCAGCAGTTGTTCCTGAGATGATGCAGCATGAAGGACCTGCCAGAGTATTTGAGTGCGAGGAGGATGCAATCGCAGCAATCAAGGGCGGCAAGATTGTAGCCGGAGATGTCGTTGTAATAAGATATGAGGGCCCTAAGGGAGGACCTGGTATGAGAGAGATGCTTAATCCTACATCAGCGATAGCCGGTATGGGACTTGGCTCTACAGTTGCTCTTATTACAGACGGAAGATTCTCGGGTGCAAGCCGTGGAGCTTCTATCGGTCACGTATCACCGGAGGCAGCCGTTGGCGGACCTATCGCTTTAGTTGAAGAGGGAGATATCATAAGCATTGATATCGATGCATGTACTCTTAATCTAAAGGTATCTGATGAGGAACTTGCTAAGCGTAAAGCTGCTTGGACTCCAAAGGAGCCAAAGGTTACTACGGGTTACCTTGCAAGATATGCAAAGATGGTTACTTCAGGAAACAGAGGAGCAATTCTCGACATAAATCAAAAATAAACATTTACTATAAGGTTATGATGTGGTATTCTAACCACTAACATTAGATATAAGGAGATAAGGTATGAAACAATTGACAGGCTCAGAGATAATTATTGAATGCTTGAAGGAGCAGGGCGTGGATACAGTATTTGGATATCCGGGCGGAACAATTCTCAATGTCTATGATGCACTGTATAAGCATCAGGACGAGATACATCATGTGCTTACCTCCCATGAGCAGGGTGCAAGTCACGCTGCTGATGGATATGCAAGAGCTACCGGTAAGGTAGGTGTATGTATGGCAACCTCCGGACCGGGAGCAACAAATCTTGTAACCGGTATTGCAACTGCATATATGGATTCTATTCCTATGGTAGCTATTACAGCAAATGTAGGAGTATCGCTTCTTGGAAAGGACAGCTTCCAGGAGGTTGATATAGCAGGTGTAGTTATGCCAATCACAAAGCACAGTTTTATTGTAAAGAATGTACATGAGCTTGCTGATACTATAAGAAGAGCATTTAAGATAGCACAGACAGGCAGACCGGGACCTGTTCTCGTTGATGTTACTAAGGATGTAACAGCAAATGTTGCAGATTTCGAGCCAAAGGCGCCGGAACCAATTGAGAGAAAGACAGCTACTATAAAGGCTGATGATCTTGATAAGGCAATTCATATGATAGAGAAGGCTAAGAGACCGTTTGTACTCGCGGGTGGTGGTGTAATTACAGCAGATGCTTGTAAGGAGCTTGCAAAGTTTGTAGAAAAGATTGATGCTCCAATATGCAATACTCTTATGGGTAAGGGCGCATTTGATGAGACAAGTGACAGATATACAGGTATGCTTGGTATGCATGGAACTAAGGTTTCTAACTTTGGTATAAATATGGCGGACCTTGTTGTTGTAATCGGCGCAAGATTCTCAGACAGAGTAATTGGAAATGCAAACAAATTTGCGTCAAATGCCAACATTATACATATAGATGTAGATGAGGCAGAGATTAATAAGAACATTTTGGTTGACTGTAGCGTAGTTGGAGACGCTAAGGAAGTGCTTAAGATGATTTCGACCAGAATTAAGGCTACTAAGAGACCTGAATGGATGAAGGAGATTGAAGAGCTTAAGGCAAAATATCCTGATACAGCTGATTTCACCAAGTTCAGTGGTCCTTCAATCATTAACAAGATATATGAGGTTACTAAGGGTGAGGCAACAATCACAACAGATGTAGGACAGCACCAGATGTGGGCTGCACAGTACTATAAGTATACTTCACCAAGAACCTTTATATCATCCGGCGGACTCGGAACCATGGGCTATGGTGTAGGAGCCTGCATAGGCGCTAAGCTTGGCAAGAAGGATAATGTAACTATCAATATAGCAGGTGACGGTTGCTTCCGTATGAATATGAACGAGATAGCAACTGCAGCCAGATATAACATTCCGATAATTCAGGTTGTAATCAACAACCATGTTCTTGGAATGGTTAGACAGTGGCAGACATTGTTCTATGAGCAGAGATATTCGAATACAGTTCTTAATGACAATGTGGACTTCGTAAAGGTAGCAGAGGCACTTGGAGCAACAGGAATAAGAGCTACTAATCTTGAGGAGTTTGAGGCGGCAATTAAGAAGGCTATCGAGCTCAATGCTCCTGTTGTAATAGATTGTATAATAGACCAGGACGATAAGGTATGGCCTATGGTTCCGGCAGGACAGCCGCTTGAGAGCTGCTTCGATGATAAGGACTTGGAGAAATAAGGAGAATATATTAGGAGGATTTATAAATGTCAAGAGTATTTAATTTTTCAGCAGGACCATCAGTACTTCCGGAGGCTGTACTTAAGCAGGCAGCAGAGGAGATGCTTGATTACAAGGGAACAGGTATGAGTGTTATGGAGATGAGCCATCGTTCTAAGGCTTATGATAACATCATTAAAGAAGCAGAGCAGGACTTAAGAGATTTGTTACAGATTCCTGATAATTACAAGGTGCTTTTCCTTCAGGGTGGTGCATCACAGCAGTTTGCTGCAGTACCTATGAACCTTATGAAAAATGGTGTTGCTGATTATATAGTAACAGGACAGTGGGCAAAGAAGGCAGCAGAGGAGGCAAAGAAGTATGGCAAGGTAAATATTGTTGCTTCATCAGCTGATAAGACCTTCTCATATATTCCGGACTGTTCAGATCTTCCTATTTCAGAGGATGCAGACTATGTTTATATCTGCCATAACAATACAATCTATGGAACAACCTTCAAGAAGCTTCCGAATACAAAGGGTAAGATTCTTGTAGCAGATATGTCTTCAGATATTCTTTCGCAGCCGGTAAATGTATCAGATTACGGTATGATTTACTTTGGTGTTCAGAAGAATGTCGGACCTGCCGGTGTAGTAATTGCTATCATAAGAGAAGATTTAATCAGAGATGACCTTCCGGAATATGTACCTACTATGCTTAAGTGGAAGACTCAGGCTGACAATGATTCCCTCTACAATACACCTCCATGCTATGGTATATATATCTGCGGGCTTGTATTTAAGTGGGTTAAGGAAATGGGTGGCTTAGAGGCTATGAAGGCTCACAACGAGAAGAAGGCTGCAATCCTCTATGATTTCCTTGATTCCTCAAAGATGTTCAAGGGAACAGTTGTTAAGGAAGACCGCTCACTTATGAATGTACCTTTTGTAACGGGTAATGACGAGCTTGATGCAAAGTTTGTTAAGGAAGCAACAGCAGCAGGCTTTGTTAATCTTAAGGGACACAGAAGTGTTGGTGGTATGCGTGCTTCTATCTATAATGCAATGCCAATTGAGGGTGTTGAGAAGCTTGTCGCATTTATGAAGGAATTTGAAGAGGCTAATTCATAATAAAGTTATTATTTTTAATAAAATTTTGGATATAGAGTTAGGAGTAAGAAATGTATAAGATAAATTGTCTTAATCCAATCGCAGCATGTGGTATGGATTTGTTCAGTGATAGCTATGAGGTAACAGATGATTTTGCACAGGCAGATGCAGTACTTGTACGTAGTGCTGCCATGCATGAGCTTGAGCTTTCGGATAAGCTTCTTGCAGTTGGTCGTGCAGGAGCAGGAGTTAACAATATTCCGCTTGATAAGTGCGCAGAGAAGGGCATCGTAGTGTTCAATACACCGGGTGCGAATGCAAATGGTGTTAAGGAGTTAGTTATAGCAGGACTTCTTCTTGCATCAAGAGACCTTATGGGTGGATATAGCTGGGTTAAGGAAAATGCTTCTGATGAGAATATTGCAAAGGCAGTTGAGAAGCAGAAGAGCAAGTATGCAGGATGTGAGATAAAGGGTAAGAAGCTCGGTGTAATCGGTCTTGGAGCAATCGGTGCAATGGTTGCAAACATAGGCTTCAGACTTGGTATGGAGGTATACGGATATGATCCATATGTTTCCGTTGATGCAGCATGGAAGCTTTCGAGCCATGTAAAGCATGTTACAAATGTAGAGGACATCTATAGAGATTGTGATTATATCACAGTCCACGTACCGGCTCTTGATTCCACAAAGGGAATGATTAACAAGGATGCATTTGCTGTAATGAAGGATGGCGTTAAGATATTAAACTTTGCAAGAGATATTTTGGTAAATGATGATGATATGATAGAGGCTCTTGCATCAGGAAAGGTTAGCAAATATGTTACTGACTTCCCAAATGCAAAGATTGCAGGTGTCGATAATGTTATAACACTTCCGCATCTTGGTGCATCTACGGCTGAGTCAGAGGATAACTGTGCTATTATGGCTGTTCAGGAAATTATGGACTTTGTTGAGAATGGAAATATTAAGAACTCAGTTAATTATCCGGCAATAGATGCAGGTGTATGTAATGCTGCTTCAAGAGTGGCTGTATGTCATAAGAACATACCTAATATGATTACACAGTTTACAGGTGCATTTTCTTCAAAGGGAATTAATGTATCTGATATGGTTAGTAAGTCAAAGGGTGATTGGGCATATTCAATCTTTGATATCTCTGAGAAGGCTGACCAGACTACAATTGATATGATTAATACAATTGATGGTGTTGTTAAGGCAAGAATAGTTAAGTAATTTTATCAGGAAGGTGAGACTAAAAATATGAGCGAGAAATTAAAGGTAGGTATCCTCGGTGGTACCGGTATGGTAGGACAACGTTTTATAGCATTATTGGAGAATCATCCGTGGTTTGAGGTAACAACTATTGCAGCAAGCCCAAGAAGTGCCGGTAAGACCTATGAAGAGGCTGTAGGAGACAGATGGAAGATGACAACTCCTATGCCTGAGGCCGTGAAGAAGCTTGTTGTATACAATGTAAATGAGGTTGAGAAGGTTGCGGCAACCGTAGATTTTGTATTCTCCGCTGTTGATATGTCAAAGGATGAGATAAAGGCGATTGAGGAGGCTTATGCGAAGACAGAGACTCCGGTTGTATCTAACAACAGTGCTCATAGATGGACTCCTGATGTTCCTATGGTAGTACCTGAGATTAATCCGGAGCATATGAAGGTTATAGATTTCCAGAAGAAGAGACTTGGAACTACAAGAGGCTTCGTAGCAGTAAAGCCAAATTGTTCAATTCAAAGCTACGCACCGGTGCTTACGGCTTGGAAGGAGTTTGAACCATATGAGGTTGTTGCTACAACCTATCAGGCTATATCAGGAGCAGGAAAGACCTTTAAGGACTGGCCGGAGATGGAGGGGAATATTATCCCATTTATCGGTGGTGAGGAAGAGAAGTCTGAGAAGGAGCCACTTAGAATCTGGGGAGAGATTAAGGATGGTGTTATCGTACCAGCCACAAGTCCAAAGATTACCTGCCAGTGTATAAGAGTTCCGGTATTGAACGGTCATACTGCAGCAGTGTTTGTAAAATTCAAGAAGCAGCCTACCAAGGAGCAACTTATTCAGAAACTTGTAGAGTTTAAGGGCGTTCCGCAGGAGCTTGAGCTTCCTAGTGCACCAAAGCAGTTTATACAGTATATGGAAGAGGATAACAGACCACAGGTTACTCTTGATGTTGATTTCGAGAACGGAATGGGTATAAGTGTAGGCCGTATTCGTGAGGATAGTATATATGACTGGAAGTTTGTAGGACTTTCTCATAATACAGTCAGAGGTGCAGCAGGTGGTGCCGTATTGTGCGCTGAACTTCTTAAGGCACAGGGATATATCACAAAGAAGTAGAACTTGTCTGAAATTACGATTTGTGATAATATATTTTAATTAAACGGTAGGAGGTTGTAGGACATGAAGAAGCTTATATTGGTTACATCGCCTCCAGCTTGCGGTAAGACTTTTATCTCAAAAAAGCTGGCAAAGGCATTGCATAATTGTGTGTATCTTGATAAGGATACACTTATTGTGCTGTCAAAGCAGATATTTAAGGTTGCAGGAGAAGAATATAACAGATCATCTGATTTCTTCCAGAGAGAGATTCGTGATTATGAGTATTATGCGATACTTGATATTGCATTTGAAGCACTCGAATATAATGATGCAGTTCTTGTAAATGCACCATTTACAGATGAGATTAGAGATAACGAATATCTTGATGGCTTAAGAGCAAAGCTTAAGGAAAAGGATGCTGAGCTTTTTGTGGTATGGGTTCATACTGACATTGAGGTGGCTCATCAGAGAATGATTAAGCGTGCTTCTGACAGAGATGCATGGAAGCTTGCTAACTGGGATGAATATGTGGCAACACAGAATTTCAATAAGCCTGATAATATTCCTTCAAATGAACTTTTTGTATTTAACAATTCTTCAGAGGAGGATTACAAGAAGTCATTAGATGAGGCAGTTAAGCTTATAAGAGGTTAGGAGAACAAAGTATATGGCGATTGTTAAACCGTTTGCAGCATATAGACCAAGAAAAGACATCGTTGATAGGGTGGCGGCATTGCCATATGATGTATATAATCGTGCTGAAGCAAAGAAGGTAGTAGAGGCAAATCCTCTGTCGTTTTTGAGAATTGACAGAGCCGAGACTGCATTTCCTGACAGTGTGGATACCTATGCACCGTGTGTGTATGAAAAGGCAAAGAGTCTGCTTGATGAGATGATAAAGGCAGGAGAGTATGTACAGGATGCCGGTAAGTGTTACTATGTATATGAGCTTATTATGGATGGAAGAAGTCAGAATGGTATCGTTGCACTTGCAGCTATCGATGATTATGTAAATGGAGTAATAAAAAAGCACGAAAATACAAGAGCTGATAAAGAGCTTGACAGAATAACGCATGTTGATACCTGTAATGCACAGACAGGACCAATCTTTCTGGCATATAGGGCAAAAGAGAATATAGATGCACTTGTTGATAAGATTAAGAAGCAGGAGCCTGAGTTTTCGTTTGTATCAGAGGATGGCATAGGTCATAACGGATGGATGATATCTGATGATGAGGATATTGAGCTTCTGTCTGAGGCATTTGCAGCTATGGAAGATATATATATAGCAGATGGACATCATAGGGCTGCCTCGGCTGTTAAGGTAGGATTAAAGAGACGTGAGGCCAATCCGGGATATACAGGTGAAGAGGAATTTAATTACTTTCTGTCTGTGTTATTTCCGGACAACCAGCTTAAGATTTTGCCATATAACAGAGTAGTACGCGATTTTAATGGGTATGCTAAGGATGAGCTTATCGCTAGAATAGAAGAAAAATTTTATGTAGAACGTTGTGAACAGGCGTATGAACCAGAGAGCAAGGGCTGCTTTGGAATGTATGTAGATGGAAGCTGGTATAGGCTTAAAGCTCACGATGATATTATGTGTGATGACGCAGTGGAAGGACTCGATGTATCTATACTCCAGAATAATATCCTCAAACCGCTTTTGGGTATAGATGACCCAAGGACAGATAAGAGGATAGATTTTGTAGGTGGAATAAGAGGCCTTGCGGAGCTGGAAAGAAGAGTTGCTGAGGATATGCAGATAGCGTTTTCTATGTATCCGACATCGATAACAGAATTGTTTAAGGTTGCCGATGCAGGATTGCTTATGCCTCCAAAGTCAACCTGGTTTGAACCAAAGCTGAGAAGCGGAATATTCATACATGAATTATAGGAGGATATATGTCCAAAAGAAAAGAAGTTTTCGCTATAAATTGGATGGAGGTAGATGCCTTAGTCCAGGGAAAACATAATAATCCCCATCATATCCTTGGAATGCATGAATGCATAGATGATGTGTATATAAATGTATATTTGCCGGACGCAAAGGTGGTTACTGCTATCGATGCTGCGACAAAGAAGAAATATACTCTGGTATCTGACAGGGTACCGGGTTTTTTCTCGGTTGTTGTTAAGGATAAAAAAAGATTTGACTATAAGCTTAATGTCAAATTTGAAAGTGGAGAAGAGCTTACTTATGTTGACCCATATGTTTTTGAGCCTGTAATTGATCCTATAGATGTCAGTTTGTTCAATGAGGGAAAGCATTATAGTATATATGAAAAGCTTGGAGCTCATATTATGACTGTCGATGATGTCGAGGGTGTACTGTTTGCAGTATGGGCACCAAACGCTGAGAGAGTATCGGTTGTTGGTAATTTTAATAACTGGGATGGAAGAAGACATCCTATGAGAAAGCTTGATTACTCAGGAATATTTGAGCTTTTTATACCGGGAAAATATTGTGGAGAGATATATAAGTATGAGATATGCTCTAAAAAGGGTGACGTTTTTATGAAGAGTGACCCTTATGCTTTCTCAAGTGAGGTGCGTCCTGCCAATGCCTCAAGAATAGTAGACCTTAGCTACAAGTGGAAGGATGACAAATGGCTTAAGGCAAGAGAAGAAGAGGCCGGTAGTGATAAGCCTATGGCAATATATGAGATGCATATGGGAGCATGGAAGAGACCGGAGGATGGTCGTGAGTTCTATAACTATAGAGATATAGCTGTTTTACTTGCTGATTATCTCACTATGATGAATTATAATTATGTAGAGCTTATGCCGATAATGGAGCATCCTTATGACCCGTCATGGGGATATCAGGTAACAGGATACTATGCACCTACATCAAGATATGGTACACCGGCAGATTTTATGTACTTTGTAGATTACCTTCACAGTAAGGGCATAGGTGTAATACTTGACTGGGTTCCGGCGCATTTTCCTAAGGATCAGCATGGCCTTGGAAGATTTGATGGTACAGCATTGTATGAGCACGAGGATTCAAGACGTGGAGAGCATCCTCATTGGGGTACTTACATCTATAATTATGGTCGAAATGAGGTTAGAAACTTTCTTGTTTCAAATGCTCTTTATTGGGCAGAAAAGTATCATGTTGACGGTATAAGAATGGATGCGGTAGCATCGATGCTTTACCTTGATTATGGCAGAGGAAATGGCGAGTGGCTTCCAAACCAATATGGTGGAAATGAAAACCTGGAAGCTATTGAGTTCATAAAAGAAGTAAACTCAAAGATGCATGAGCTCCACAAGGGTGTAATTATGATTGCTGAAGAGTCTACCGCATGGCCTATGATGACACATCCTGTATC
>CAMALN010000035.1 GCA_945836565.1 uncultured Lachnospiraceae bacterium | reverse complement strand
CCACAACCTATATATTATATGAAAGGAGCATAGCGTATGTATGACATAAAGTTTCCGGGACTTGGTATTACATTGCATAACGTAAAAGAGAGCATAACAATATTTGGCTTTGAGATTAAATTTTACGGGATTATTATTGCCTTGGGATTTCTTTTGGCATATATTGTAGCGTCTCGGGAAGCAAAACGGACCGGACAAAATGATGAGGATTATCTGGATTATATATTATGGATGATTATTCCTGCTATAGTAGGTGCCAGACTTTACTATGTGCTATTCAGTCTGGATGAATATGTTGAAAAGGGCAAAGGCATCGGAAAGACCCTGCTTGATATAATAAATATCAGAAATGGCGGGCTGGCGATATACGGAGGGTTGATTGCAGGAATCATTGTTGCAATTATTTTCTGCAGGAAACGTGGTATAAAATTTGCATTGTTTTTTGATACGGCAGTTATGAGCATTCTTATTGGACAGATAATGGGCAGATGGGGTAATTTCTTCAATAGAGAGGCTTTTGGAGAATATACTGATTCTTTGTTCAGGATGTGCATTCCTACGGATTATTTTGTGAATAACGGAAGTCTGGCGTCACTTTTGAATTGTGGTGTTATAACCGAGAAGATGGCAAGCAATGTAGTTGTATATGATGCTATGAATTGGATTAGCGTACATCCTACATTTCTGTATGAGTCTCTGTGGAATTTGGGATTACTCATATTTATCATGATATATAGAAAGCACAAAAAGTTTGACGGTGAGCTTGGCCTTATGTATATCTGGGGCTATGGACTTGGCAGAGTATGGATTGAAGGCCTAAGATCGGATTCACTTATGGTATCTGTGCTTAATATGAGAGTATCGCAGCTTATCGCAGCTGCCTGTGTATTGTTTGCATCTGTAATTCTTGTAAAGAAGAGAATGGATTGGGCTAAGAAAAGCTCAGTGGATGTAAAACAATAAAATAATTACAAAATATAAGTAAAGTGGTAGTGGGCAAACGAAGTAAAAAGCCTAACTATGTACAAAATACACAAAATACAAACAGGTGTTTTGTGTATTTTTTTGACTATTAGACTATATGAATTGCATATTTCGTATTGCAATTCTTTTTTTTATGCGATAAAATATGTGAAGTGGAAGTTTAGTGGTTGTAAAGTGAATGTTTAGTGGAGACTTTCACCTGCGCAGAAAGGGAACAGAAGATGAACATAGGATTAGTTGGCGATTCAAATCATAGCCTTGATTCAAAAGGCCGTTTGATAATCCCGGCAAGATTCAGACAGAATCTTGGCGCTTCTTTTGTTTTGTGTAGAGGTATGGATAGAACCATATATGCATATCCGGCAGATGAATGGGAAAAGTTTTCGGACAAATTAAACACACTTCCGATAGCTGATCCAAATGCAAGAAACTTCAAGAGACATTTTCAGGGCTCGGCAAATGTAGTTGAGACAGATAGTCAGTGCAGAATAGTGATCCCGCTTAATCTTAGAAAGTTTGCGGAGATAGACAAGGATGTAGTGCTTATCGGCCAGGGTGATAAGGTTGAGATATGGAGCAAGGAGCGCTATGATGCGTCATGCGATTTCGACAGCGATAACTTTGATGAGATTGCATTTAATGTAAATGAGAAATATGGAGTATAGATTGAATTATGGAATTTAAGCACATATCAGTGTTGTTGAATGAAACCATAGACAGCCTCGCTATAAAGCCTGATGGAATATATGTGGACGGAACGCTGGGTGGCGGAGGTCATTCGATAGAGATTTGTAAAAGGCTGGGAGAAGGCGGAAAACTTATCGGAATTGATCAGGATAAGGATGCTATAGCGGCAGCAACAGAGAGGCTTGAAGCCTACAAGGATAAGGTAACCATAGTTCATAGTAATTATAGATATATAACTCCTGTACTAAAAGGACTGGAAATCGGCGGTGTCGACGGTATAGTCCTTGACCTCGGGGTTTCCTCGTATCAGCTTGATAATGTTGAACGAGGATTTACTTATAGAGAAGATACTCCGCTTGATATGAGAATGAATCGGGAGGACACACTTACAGCAAGAGATGTTGTAAATGAATATTCTGAGACAGAGCTTTTTCATATTATCAAAGATTATGGGGAGGATTCGTTCGCAAAAAATATTGCCAGGCACATTGTAAAGGCAAGAAGCATAAAGCCTATAGAGACAAGCTTTGAGTTAAATGAAATTATCAAGGCGGCTATTCCGGCAAAATTCAGACAGGGGACAGGACATCCTTCAAAGAAGACTTATCAGGCAATAAGGATTGAGATTAATCATGAGCTTGATGTGCTAAGAGATACTTTGGATGAAATGATTGAACTGCTTAATCCGGGCGGAAGACTTAGTATCATTACATTCCATTCCCTTGAGGACAGAATAGTGAAAAATATTATGAGAAGGAATATGGAACCCTGCACCTGCCCGAAGAATTTTCCGGTATGTGTATGCGGAAAAGTATCTAAAGGAAAGGTAATAACCAGAAAACCTATAGTTCCTTCAGAAGCTGAGATGGAGAATAATCCAAGATCCAAGAGCGCAAAGCTCAGGGTGTTTGAAAGAATATGAAGTTGAGGAGAGAAAAAGAATGAGTGAAAGAAGCAGAAAAATGTACTACATTGACGGAAGTACAGCAAGGGTTATGACTGTTCCGGAAAGACGTGAGAGAAATGTAAGACGCGTGCAGGAGGAAGAGTATGTAGAGCATCAAAGACCAGCCAGAACTCCGGAGAGACAGACAAGACCTGAACAACATAAGCAGAGAAAACCTGCTGCAAAAAGACGTATCTCTCCACAGGCAGAAAGAGCTTTGGCATTTAATTTCAAATATACAGTATATGTCACTTTGGCGTGCGTTATAATGGCATGTGCAGGCGTTGTTCTGCTTACCTCAGAGGCAAAGCTTACAAAACAAAGACAGAACATCGCTAATCTTGAGGCAGAATTAAAAACTATTACAGATGATAATGCAGCATATAAAATCAAGCTTGACAATATGTATTCGCTTGATCAGGTATATGACATAGCAACAAATGAGCTTGGTATGGTATATGCCAAGAAAGGCCAGATAGTGTACTATGATGGTGCAAATGAAGATTATGTAAAGCAGTATCGCAATGTACCTTCAGCAGATTAAAATAAAAGGATTTGATTGTAATGCGAAACAATGATTTTTCTCTTTCGGACTTCCTTAAATATATTATGAGGCTTTTTATAGGAAGCTTTAGAACAAATAGAAAAAGGTATAAATTTCGAGATGAAATGAAGACAAAAACAAAGGTTCTTATGACCTTTGTTTTTGTGGGTTTTGGAATAATTCTTTTAAGACTTTGTATGATTGTTGTAAAGGACGGCATGAAGTACGAGAAGATAGTGTTGGAGCAGCAGAATTATACAAGTATTGTCATGCCGTATAGACGTGGCAATATAGTGGATGCAAACGGAACTATTCTTGCAACAGATACAAAGGTGTATGACCTTGTTCTTGAACCGAAAAACATACTGTGGAATGATACCTATAAAGAAAAAACTATAAGTGCCGTAAAGGAATATTTTGGTCTGACTGATGAAGAAATCGCAAGATGTCTGGAGAATACCGAGTCATACAAGGAGGTTGTGAGAAAGGATCTTGAATATGATGAGGTTAAGCCTTTTATGGATTATATGAATTCGGAGGAGGGAGATGGCATAATAGGTGTTACCTTCGATGACAGATATGTGAGACTTTATCCGAATGATTCGCTTGCATGCCATCTGATAGGCTTTACAAGAAAGGATGGAGTAGGTGTAGGAGGCTTGGAGCTTGAATATGATGATTATCTGTCGGGCACAAACGGAAGAAAATATTTATATATTAATGAGGATTACAATCTGACTAATTTGATTGAAAATCCTATAGACGGATATAATGTTATCACGAGCATAGATGCAAATGTTCAGGCTATAGTGGAGAAGAAGATAAAGAAATATATGGAGGAAGAGGGCGCAGGAAATGTATCGGTTTTGGTTATGAATCCTAATGATGCGAGTGTAATGGCTCTCTATAACTCGCACGATTATAATCTGAATGATCCGAGAAATATAGATAATACAAGATATCAGTTCGGTGATGTTACAGATGAGGAATTCGAGGATATCAAGGAAAATATGTCTTCCGAGGAGAAAATGGATGCCTTGAATAAACTCTGGAGAAACTTTGTTGTAAGTGATGTGTTTGAACCGGGCTCAACCTACAAGACATTCACGATATCCGGAGCACTTGAAGAGGGTGTGGTTTCGCCTGAGGACACCTTCCTATGTGATGGTGGAGAAAAGAAGGATATATATTATATAAAGTGTCACGCATATAAGTATGGCGGACATGGTACTGTTGATTTGTCCGGTGCACTTGAGAATTCGTGTAACGATGCACTTATGCAGATAGCAGAGCTTGAGGGCGCAGAAAAGTTTGACAAATATCAGAATATGTTCGGATTTGGACAGAAGACAAACATTGATTTGCCGGGAGAACCAAGCAATGCTTCACTGAGCACGCTTATATATCATGCATCGAATCTCTATGTGACTGAGCTTGCAACCTCATCATTTGGACAGGGTGTAAGTGTATCTATGATAGAGCTTGGAACAGCCTTTTGTTCAGTTATAAATGGCGGATATTATTATCAGCCGAGTGTTGTAAAGAGAATAGAAGATTCTGAAGGAAATGTGATAAAAAGCAATGAAAAGGTGCTTGTAAGGCGTACTGTTTCAGAGGAGGTTTCCGAGTATATGAAGCAGGCTCTTCAAATGGTTGTGGAAAACGGAACAGGTAAGAGAGCGGCAGTAGAGGGATATACAACCGGTGGTAAAACTGGAACGGCAGAGAAGCTTCCAAGAGGAAATGGCAAATATCTGATATCGTATATAGGCTTTGCACCTGTGGATGATCCGCAGGTAGTAGTGTATGTAGTAGTTGATGAACCAAATGTAGAGGACCAGGGCTCGAGTGCCGCTTCGTCATTTATATTTGCTGATATATGTGAAGAGCTTTTCCCTTATCTGAATATATACAAGGATGACGAGGCCTACGATATAGATATGTCTACTATATTGGACGAGCCGACTGATTCTGTGTATGGTGGAGAAGCACCTGAAAATGATGTTGCCGGTGGAGGAGAGGTGCCTGATCCTGAACCAATTCAGGATGATGTTGAATAATTAAACATAAATGCGTCTGCATGGAATAAAATAATAAAAAAGTGTAAGGGAATTGCATTGAAGGAATTCCGGCATTTGACGCTAAAAAGTATCAAAAAAGCACGTATTATGTGCATGGTAACAGTAATATGTGCATTGTGTCTGGGAGTGAGATTATATTATCTGTGTATAGTCAGGCATAATTATTACAGTGAGCTTGCCAGAGATGTTCAGGAGAGGACAAGAAAGATAAAATCCCCCAGGGGATTGATATATGATAGAAATGGACTTATTATAGCAGATAATACAATTGTATATACAATATCTGTAGTCCATAATCAGATAACAGATGAAAAGCTTGTGTCACAAAAATTATCCGAGATACTTGAGCTTGATATATCCGAGGTTGAGAAAAAGGTAAAAAAGCGTTCTATAAGAGAACTTATCAGGACTAATGTACCGGAGGAAAAAGCAAAGCTTATCGAAGAAATGCAGCTTGAAGGAGTGAAGGTTGACGCTGATTATAAGAGGATATATCCGTATGGCGAGCTGGCTTCGAAGGTTATTGGCTTTACGGGAGCTGACAATCAGGGTATCTTGGGGCTTGAGGTAAACTATGAGGATATACTGACAGGAGTTCCGGGCAGCATCAACACAGTTACTACTGCACGAGGAATAGAGATTGAAGGGGAACCTGAGCGGCGGGAGGAAGGAACACCGGGGTGTAATCTTATAACGTCGCTGGATGTAAACCTGCAGATGTATGCTCAGGAAATGGCTGAGCTTGTCAGGGAAAGACATAAGGCAAAGAGGGTTTGTATAATTATGATGAATCCTCAGAATGGCGAGATATATGCTATGGTTGACTCGCCGGAATATGATTTGAATGACCCATTTACAATTATAGAAAATATATATGATACAGATTCCTCCGAAGAGCTTGCATCAGCAAGTGACGCAGAGATAATAAATGATAAGCGAAATCGGATGTGGCGATGTTTTCCAACGAATGATACATATGAGCCGGGTTCAATATTTAAGATAGTAACAGCCTGCTCAGCGTTGGAGGATGGTGTTGTAAGTGTTCAGGATCAGTTTTATTGTCCCGGCTATAAGCTTGTAGCAGACAGAAGGATAAAATGTCACAAAACAACAGGACATGGTGCTGAGACCTTTGCACAGGGGTTTATGAATTCATGTAATCCGGTATTTATGGATGTGGGAGCAAGGGTTGGAGCCGAAAGCCTGTATAGTCATATAGAAAAGCTGGGACTCTTTGAGAAAACCGGTATAGACCTTCCGGGTGAGGCGTCATCAATATTCCATAAACCGGAAAATATCGGTCCGCTTGAGCTTGCGACAATGTCATTTGGTCAATCCTTCCAGATTACACCACTTCAGCTTATAAGGGCAGTAAGTGCGGTCATAAACGGAGGAACTCTGGTTACTCCGCATCTTGGAATGTACGTAACAGATTCTGATGGGAATATAATAAAGAAGCTTGAATATGAAGAAGAAAGTGGAGCTGTGAGTGAGGAAACCTCTGCTACGATGAGAATTCTGTTAAGGTCCGTAGTTGCAGAGGGCGGTGGAAATAAAGCTTATATCGAGGGCTACGACATAGGCGGCAAGACTGCGACAAGTGAGAAGCTGCCTAGAGGTAACGGCAGATATATATCATCCTTCATTGGATTTGCACCTGTTGATAATCCTGAGATAATAACTTTAATAATGATAGATGAACCTAAGGGGGTGTATTATGGTGGAACCATAGCAGCACCGGTAGTAGGTGAATTATATAAAAATATATTGCCTTATCTGGGCATAGAAATGGGAGAAAGAGAAGATGAACAAGAATGATGTGATAATTCCAATTTTAGTTGCATTTGGTATAAGTGTAGCAATCAGTCCTATTGTAATTCCGTTCCTGAAAAAACTGAAATTCGGGCAATTTGTAAGAGATGACGGACCGGAATCGCATCTTAAGAAATCGGGTACTCCGACTATGGGAGGGTTGATAATACTTCTTAGCATTGTTATTACATCATTGCTGTATATTAAGAAGTATCCGGAGATTCTGCCCGTGCTTTTTGCAACCTTAGGCTTTGGACTGGTAGGATTTTTGGATGATTACATCAAGGTTGTTATGAAGAGGTCGCTCGGATTAAAGCCATGGCAGAAGATGCTTGGACAGTTTTTAGTGGCTGGTATATTTGCATACTATATGTATTCGAGAACAGAGCTTGGAACCGAGATGCTTATTCCGTTTACAGGCAAGATGGTTGATATCGGCTGGGTATATTATGTGCTGATGTTTGTCGTGATGCTGGGTACTGTAAATGGTGCAAACTTTACAGACGGACTTGATGGGCTGGCATCTTCAGTTACAGTGCTTATTGCCACATTTTTCTCGGTAGTGGCTATAGCATACAGCTCAGGAGTTGCACCGATAAGCTGTGCAGTAGTTGGAAGCTTACTTGGCTTTCTTGTATACAATGTATATCCGGCAAGAGTATTTATGGGTGATACCGGCTCTCTTGCGTTAGGCGGATTTGTTGCATCGGTAGCATATATGCTTCAGATGCCGCTTATAATATTGCTTGTAGCATTTATCTATTTTGTTGAAGTATTATCTGTAATTATACAGGTTGGATATTTCAAGAAGACCGGTAAGAGGGTATTCAAGATGGCACCTATACATCATCATTTCGAACTCTCCGGCTGGCCGGAGACAAAGGTTGTTGCTATATTTGCCATAATAACAGCGGTGCTTTGCTTCATCGCTATGCTTGCAGTCTAGGAGGAAATGAAATGTTTGAGAAAAAAGTATTAGTAGCCGGAACAGGGAAAAGCGGAATAAGTGCAACCGAGCTTTTGCTTAGAAACGGAAACAGAGTAATTCTGTTTGATGAAAACAAGGCTTTAGATGAAGAAAAGGTAAAGGCGAAGCTCAATGTGGATGATATGTCGGGATTGGAAATACACATCGGTGAGCTTACAGAAGAGATAATAGATGCATGTTCAATGATGGTAATAAGTCCGGGTATCAGAGTGGATGCTCCGTTTGTGCTGAAATGTAAGGATGCCGGGCTTGCTGTCTGGAGTGAGATAGAGCTAGCTTATTATTATGAAAAGGGTACTGTGGCGGCGATAACAGGTACAAATGGAAAGACAACTACAACAACACTGGTTGGGGAGATAATGAAGGCACATAATGAGAAGACTTATGTAGTGGGGAATATCGGTATTCCTTATACAGGTATTGCCGATGCCACATCTGAGGATTCTGTATCAGTAGCGGAGATAAGCAGCTTTCAGCTGGAGACGATAATCAATTTCAAACCGCATGTCAGTGCGATATTGAATATAACACCGGATCATCTGGATAGACATTATACATTTGAGAATTACGCAAATTGCAAGGGTGATATAACAAGGAATCAGGATGAGACAGATTATGTGATACTTAATTATGACGATCCTGAGACAGTGAAGCTTGCTGAAGGAATAACCACACATAAGATATATTTTACACATAAGACAGTGCTTGACGAAGGCATATATGTAGACGGAGATGATATAGTTGTTGCATCAAATGGTGAGAAAAAGAGGGTTATGTCAGTTTCAGACATAAAGCTTCTCGGCGAGCATAATCTTGAGAATTATCTTGCAGCTATAGGAATAAGCTATTATATGGGCGTTCCTGTATCTGTAATTGAGTCTGTCTGTAAGGAGTTCTCGGGAGTAGAGCATAGGATAGAGTATGTCAGAACAGTGAATGATGTAGCATATTATAATGATTCTAAGGGAACCAATCCAGATGCGGCCATAAAGGCTATAAAGGCTATGAAGACAACAACCTTCCTTATAGGAGGAGGTTATGATAAACACTCTGAATATGATGAGTGGATTGAAGCCTTTGATGCAAAGGTTAAATATCTTGTGCTTTTAGGTCAGACTGCTGAAAAGATTGCACTCTGTGCAAGAAATCACGGCTTCAACAGTATTGTAATGGTTGAAAGTCTTGAGGAAGCGGTAAACTTCTGCTATGAAAAGGCAGTTCCGGGAGATGCGGTATTGCTTTCGCCTGCATGCGCAAGCTGGGGAATGTTTGATAATTATGAGCAGAGAGGCAATATGTTCAAGGATTACGTAAATAAGCTCGAGGAGTGATAGCCTATGGCTGAAAAAAGCAAAAAAGAAAAGAAAAAAATCCCATGGTTTGTCTCAAAGGGAAATTGTGATTATCAGATATTGTTTCTGTCTGTTGCGCTCATACTGTTTGGACTCCTTATGGTGTATAGCTCCAGCTCATATAGAGCCGTTATATCTGGAAAACCGGCATATACCATAGTGAAATCCCAGATTAGAGCGGCAGCTTTGGGACTTGTAGCAATGCTTATTTTATCAAAGATGAATTATAGAAAATATCAAAGCTTTGGTATGATTGCGATGCTTGGGGTTATCGCATTGTGTGCGATTGTTTTGGTTATAGGTAAGGCAAGTGGCGGAGCAGTAAGATGGATAGCCATAGGTCCCATACAGATTCAGCCTTCTGAGCTTGCAAAGCCTGCAATTATGATTTTTATTGCCGGACTATGTTCGGATCATCCGAAATGGCTGAGGGATCCGTACAGCATGTATTTCATGATGCTGTTACCTCTGATTGCAGCCGTACTTATAATGACTGAGAATCTGTCTACAGCTATAATTTGTATTGTTATTACACTTGGAATGATAATAGTAGCGAGCCCAAATTGGGTAGAATTGTTTAAGACAAAGCTTTTTCTGCTCGTACTTCTATGTTTGCCGGCTGTTTTTGCCTGGGCATTCACGGGAAAGAACAGCTATAGATGGGTAAGAATATTGGCATGGTTACATCCGGAGAAATATCCTGATGATACATTCCAGACACTTCAGTCTATGTATGCTATTGGCTCAGGTGGACTGTTTGGTCGTGGCTTGGGGCAGAGTATACAGAAGACCGGAAATCTGCCGGAGTCACATAATGATATGATATTTGCGATAATATGTGAAGAGCTTGGACTTGTCGGCGGGTTGATTCTAATTACAGCTTTTGTGTTGCTGATATTACGACTTATGCATGTAATGAAAAATACGCAGGATGTATTTGGCGGACTTATCATGGTGGGACTTATGATACAGATTGGTGTGCAGGTACTTATAAATATTGGCGTTGTTACCGGTCTGATACCAAATACAGGAGTAACACTTCCGTTTGTAAGCTTTGGCGGTACCTCGTTAATTGTAACAATGTGCGAGATGGGAATGGCCTTAAGTATATCCCGGCAGCAACGATTTGAGGAGGAACGCTTATGAAGAAGCGATATATATTTTTAACCCTTCTGTTAATTATAATCTGCGGTATAGCGTATCTGTCTACATATAAGCTTGAGGTACTGTATATAACGGGCTGCAATGCGATAAGCCAGGAGGACATAAAGCTTGCGGTGGGTGAGAGAAATGTTATGGATAATACAGTTCTGACATACTGGAAATTGAAATTCACACCTATCGAGGATATTCCGTTTCTGGCAAAGATTGATTATGAGATTGGTGAAAAAAATCAATTAAATGTCATTGTTTATGAGAAGAGTATGGCCGGATGTGCGGAATATATGAATTATTATATATATTTTGACAAGGACGGTGTTGTACTTGAATCGTCAGACAGATTATTGGATGGAATACCTTGTATAACGGGTTTGAATTTTGAAGAGTGGGAGCTTGGAGAAAAGCTTCCGATAGACGACGATAAAAAATTTAATTTGATTCTTACCATAACCCAGCTTGTAGATAAGTATGGGTTGGATATACAAGGGATAACATTTACGGCTGAAAATGAAATAATATT
>CAMALN010000034.1 GCA_945836565.1 uncultured Lachnospiraceae bacterium | reverse complement strand
GTGTCTTTCCCTGAAGAATAACAGTAAAATCATATGCTCCTGCGATAAGATATACTGAGCTTACCTCATCAAACTGATAGATATGCTCTGCTATCTTGTCAAAGCCCTGCTCTCTCTGTGGTGTTACCTTTACCTCGATAAGTGCTGTCACACTTTCCTCCGCGACCTTATCCCAGTCAATCATAGTATGGTAACCACAAATGATGTTTTCCTTCTCCATCGCCTTTATATCCGCCGCGACTGCAGCCTCGTCTAAACCAAGCATAACCGCCAGTTCCTTAACTGTTAGTCTGCTGTCAACTTCTAAGAGCTTCAATATCTCGTTTCTCATACAACAAACTCCTTTCATATTTTCATATAATAATATATGCTACTAAACCTGTGGCTCTGCAGGAGCTTCGCCCTCTGCCGGAGCATCATTTCCCTCAACAGGCGGCTGTTCACCTTCAGCAGGGGACTGCTCTCCCTCTCCCTCTGCTTCCTCAGGTGCTTCACCCGGTCCGACAGACGCATATTCAGGAGTAGCATTATATTTGCTCGTATTTATCTGTACTGATTCTGACAGTACCCCATCGATATATATGTTCTTCCAAAGCTCCGCAACATAACCATTACGCGCCTTCTGAGTGACCTTACGTTCTCCCGGCTCAAGAGAAGCATCCTCTTCCTCCACGGGCTCAGCCGGTGGAGCAATCGTCTCTATAAGTCTTGATTCCAATTCTATGGTTCTGTTCGCCGGTCTTGTTTCCTTGCCGTATATCGCAAATGTAATATTTCCGTTTGAGCATCCGCCCGCAATATAAATCGGTGTTTCCATATTATTCTTAAATCTGAAATTCTTCACCGAGCCGGCTATGGCTGCATCTCTTGACAAGTCTACATATCCTACCGTCAGACTGTGATTCTGTCTCTGTACCACCTCAAGCTCGGCATAGAGCACTGCATTATACAATGTAGTGGATACCTGACATATACCACCGCCTAAGCCCTGCACAACCTTTCCACCGGAATACTCTCCGGCATAATAATATCCGTTTTCCTCCGTGTATGGTTCTATAGTGGCATTTACATCAAGCTCCTCACCCGGCATAAGCAGGGTACCATTGATAAAATTGGTGGCGTTCTCGACATTTCTCATACGGCCTGCATCACCCGAATAATTCGTAGTGTACGAGCCAAGCTCATCCGTAAGCTGCGACAAGGCTGCCGAATTCGCATCAGGGACAGTTTCATCATATGCTACATTTACATCAAGCACTCCGCTCCATTCGCCGCGCATACTTTCGCGTAAGGCTGCTATACTGTCATCTACTCTTACCTGTATACCTGTCTGCTCCGGAGTTATGGTAAATGTGCTGTCTTCGTTCATGCTTATCGAAGCAGGCTTTTGCTCACGATTGAACTCCTGCAGGATATTCTCCACATTTGCCCTTCCTGCTTCGTCGAAGCCGGGGCTTAAATTTAATTGCTCCATGCGCAAGCCCTGGGTAAGCTCAGCAGTATCCTTGAACCTTTTCAGGCAGTTACCTTTTTTTCCATACGTCAGTGCCTCATCAACCACTCTATCAAGGTCTGTAACATATCCAAGCTCCGATGCAGTAACCTCCTTAATCTGCTCTCCGAGTATGAATCTAATCGTTGCAGTTGCATAGGAATCTACCGCCGGTTGACATGCTGACAAAGCCTGTGCCTTATCCATCCCACCTACATTTATCCCGGCTATATACACATTCTGTATAATATTACCGTCAAGCTTCACATCAGTGAGTGTAAGCTCTCCCTCATAGGTTCTGCCATTTGACACAGTACCTTCTGCAGTCTCACCACCTGCTTCAGTATCCATATCCTCAGGCTTTACCTCTACTATAGAGCCCTCATTATGTATAACCTTAGCCTGTGCCACAGACGACGAAAGCATACCTGCAACTATCGCAGCTATCCCAAGACACAATATTGTCCTTTTGGATTTCTTCATCTAAAATCACCCTCAAATATACATTTTCTTTTACATTAATGCTGATACAAGCAAGCCGATTACCATTGAGAACGCAAGAACTCCGGCTATAACCGCTGCTATCTTCTTCTGAGTTTTCTTGTTGTTAAAATCAATCATAGTACGCCTCTTTATAGTATATTTTTTAATCCACCTGTTTGATTTTATCACACAACTAATATATAATCACATATATGTACGAAGCGTAAGCCATAATATAATTATGGTTCAATTACCGACAAAATATGCTTACACGAAAGGATTGATATTATGTCCTATTATATATCCCGTTTCTTTGGCGGGCTTTTCCTTATTATACTGATATCGCTATGCTACATCATAGCCAGAGCAGTTGTATTTTATAACCGTGATGACGAAAAAAACACACGTCAGTTTTGGGCTCGCGAATCCGAAGCCAATTCCGTTCGTCGCAAGGATATATCCTCACTTGATTACATACAGATTCCTATCGATACGCTTCCTATGCAGGCACTTATCGATGCCGGTCTTGCAACTATACACAATTGTATCACCGGGCTCGCCTCTGAGCGCATATTAAATCTGTCTGAATATACGAACACCGACTTAAAAATTATGTACGGTCCCGCTAATCTGGATGAATTAAGTCAGTGTGATGAACGCTTCACAACTCTTATACGTACACTGCAAGGTGCTGCCACGGCTCTGCTCAAGATTCCCGGTACTGATATGTATGATATCCAAAACGAAGCAGCAATGTCAGATGCAACCGCTTTCCTTGAATATGCTGTAAGCATAGGCTCTGATATGTCAAATAGTTACGAACTACTTGGCATAATATATACCAGACAGAAAAACTCCAAGGCCTTCAAGGAATTATGTCACAAAGCTAATCAGCTTTCTTCTATTTCGAAGGATATGGTATTGAACAAACTCCATAATATCAAAACAGCTTGAAAATATCAACAAGCTGTTTTTTTATTGACAGGAATTGTTCTTTGTTTCGTTATTTATTTCAATTTTGTTTCATTAAATTTAACCGAAACTTAATATAAACTTCATAGAATTGTTCTTGTATATATTTGGCAACAAACTATACTAATGTGTAGTTGAGATATACATAGTTTTGGGTTGTAATTACCCATTATTATATTTTTAGGAGGATACATATATATGAAAGCACAATCATATGCTGCAGCTCTTGCACGATTGTTATGTCTTGCAATAATTGCAGCATCCATCGCAATTCCGGGATATGCTGTCAAGGCAGAGGGGACAAGTCTTATAGAATATTCCGGGCATCAGCAGTCTGTAGGAGATTTGAACACAGTATCTGATGGTGCAATTTTAGGTGTAACAGGTAAATCCTTGAGATTGGAGGCTCTGTGTATAAAAAAAGGTAACGCCTTAGCAGGATTGTCCGGAGACATCCAATGTCAGGCCCACGTTCAAAGCATAGGCAATACCCAGTGGATCGGTTCGGGCTCATCCATAGGAACCAAGGGCAGATCTCTTCGTATAGAAGCTCTTCGTCTTCGACTTACCGGAGACATCGCCGAACAGTATGATATATATTACAGCGTACATTTACAGGGACTCGGCTGGACAGGCTGGGCTAAGGGAATCGAGGGTGATTCCGAGGTTGGCGGTTGGTGCGGTACAAAGGGCTTATCCCGCAGAATTGAAGCCATTCGCATCAAAATGGTTGCAACCGATGCCGAAAAGCCTGCTTCCGATACAGATTTTACATACTATGCCGGTGCAGATGATTCAAAGCTTACCTACAGCGGACATCAGCAAAAAATCGGAGATATCGCTCCGGTAGCCGAAGGTAAAACACTCGGATACATAGGACGTTCATTGAGATTGGAAGCAATTTCAATTTCGCTTGATGATTCTGTAAAGCTTTCAGCAAGCGATTCCATACAATATAAGGTACATGTTCAAAATGACGGCTGGCAGGATTGGCGCAAGGACGGTGCATTAGCAGGTACAACGGGAAAATCAAAACGCCTTGAAGCCATATGCATCAAGCTCACCGGTGATATCGCCGACAGATATGATGTATGGTACAGAGTACATTGTCAGAAAAATGGTTGGATGGGCTGGGCTAAAAACGGTGAGGCTGCCGGCACAGAAGGCTACGGTCGAAGAATGGAAGCCATAGAGATAAAGCTTCTTCCAAAGGAATTAGGAGCCCCGGGTTCCACGACAAAGCCTTATGTACAGAAGAAATACTCCGGCAAGCTTGTTGCCCTTACCTTTGATGACGGCCCGGGTGCAAGATGTGGCGAAATACTCGACTGTCTCGCCGCAAACGATGCACACGCAACCTTCTATGTGGTAGGCAGCAATGCAAGACTTCGTCCTGAGCTTCTTACAAGGATGGAAAGCATCGGCTGTGAGGTTGGTAACCACAGCAACTCACATGCTATTCTCTCCCGTTTATCCGCATCAGGAATTCAAAATGAGCTTGAAATAGTGAATTCTACGCTTAGAGATACATTGGGACACAATGCTGTTACGATGCGTCCTCCGGGAGGCGGCTATAACGCAACTGTTCAGGCAGTAGTAGATGCTCCTATCATACTGTGGAGTATAGATACTCTTGATTGGAAGACCAGAAATACACAGAAAACCATCGACTCTGTACTTAATAATGTGCAGGACGGAGATATCATCCTTATGCATGATATACACTCACCTACCGTCGACGCAGCACTATATCTCATACCTGAGCTAAAGAAACGCGGTTATACTCTCGTAACAGTTTCTGAGCTCGCCGAAGCAAAAGGAGTAGAGCTTAAGCCCGGACAGGTATACAAGAGAATACAGTAAAATAAATCAAGCTTACTCGATAATTAATTTCAATCCGGGACCGCTCGCGCTTAGATGCGCCTCACAGCGGATTCTAAACTCGTGTTACACACTCGTTAAGAACCGGTGGGCGCATATGTCCCTCATTGAAATTAATTATCGAGTAAGCTTTTTAAATTATACTCTGTCCTACTATGTAGTTTATGAATTGCTGTGCGGTTCTTCCGGATAAACCGCCGTGCGAAAGCTCCCACTTGTTTGCTTCGAGCATAAGCTCTTCTTCGCTTAGGTTTATTTCCGGATATCTCTTTGCAAGTTCAATTACTATATCATTGAATTCCTTCTTTGATGGCTTAGAAAAGCTTATGGTCACTCCGAATCTATTTACCAACGAAAGCTTCTCCTGCATAGTATCCGAGCGATGCTTCTCCGTATCCATATCTGAGGTGTCATTCCAGGTTTCCTTTATGAGATGCCGTCTGTTTGAGGTCGCATATATAAGAACATTGTCAGGCTTTATCTCGAGCCCACCCTCGATAACGGCCTTTAAGTATTTGTATTCTATCTCGAATTCCTCAAATGAAAGGTCATCCATATATATGATAAACTTGTAATTTCTGTTCTTGATGTGAGATATAACTGCTGAAAGGTCCTTGAACTGGTGCTTGTATATCTCAATCATCCTAAGTCCCTGGTCATAATACTTATTTATGATAGCCTTGATGCTTGTCGACTTTCCGGTACCACTGTCTCCGAACAGCAGACAGTTGTTCGCTCTTCTTCCCTCTACAAAGGCCTCAGTATTGTCTATAAGCTTCTTCTTCTGAATCTCATATCCTATAAGGTCATCCAGCATAACCTTGTCCGTGTTATTGATAGGTATGAACTCGAGGTCCTTTCCGTCCTCGTGACTTATACGAAATGCCTTATTCAGACCAAACATTCCCACGCCATACATCCTATAGAAATCGGTCATTATATCGAATATTTCGTCGACAGTCTTCGCCTCGCTTACATGGTCACTTATGTATCTTACCTTTTCACTCACATTCGCATTGTACATCTGCTCCTTCTTAGGTAGACTTACATAATTCGTGATGGTCGAGAAACAGTCTATACCAAGCTCCTTCTCTATCTCTGAGAAATCATAGTGGAAAAGTCGCATGAATATCGCATAATCATTTTTTGCAAATTTATTGACCGTACCTTCTCCGGCACCCACCTTTTCACAGGTAAGTGTAAATGAATTCTCCGATGTGATGAGCAAAAAAGCCAGATAATCCTGCCACAGATTCCTATTGAAGCCATAGCTTGTCGCCACATCAAGCAGCCTCTTTATCTCCTGATATATACGCGTAATTATGGTCTCATTGTCACATTTACCCTGAGCCTTATCGTGAAATATATCTGCCAGACGATAGAGTATGCAATCCTCGCCCAGATCTCTGTATAACACTAATCCCGGTATCTCTCGATACATATTATCAACTCCTTTATCTGTTCACATAGCCTCTGCCACATTGTGACAGCTATTGTGCTATTTTGCATCTGTTTCATTCTCCTGAAGCTTTTCCTCCGCAGGATTTTCTTCAGGATTTTCTTCATTATTCTCTACAGCATTCATTGCATTTGTCCTAGGTCTTCTCTGGAACATCCTGCGTCTGCTCTCCATAAGCGGCACGGCATCCTCTGCCACCACCTTTGTCGAGATATCAATATTCTTCGCCTTAAGCCTTCTGTATATGATAGTACGTCCATACGAATATATAACAGAAACAAACGGGATAAATACGAACATTCCGACTACACCCATCAGGTCACCACCCACAAGAACTGCAAGCAATACCCATATGGCCGAAAGTCCGACATCTCCGCCCACAAGCTTTGGATAGATAAAGTTATTCTCTATAAACTGAAGCACGAAGAACATAACTATGAACCATATCACAAGCTTCGGTGCCTCAACCAAAAGCAGGAGACTGCCTATGAATAATCCTACGAATGCTCCGAATACCGGTATAAGTGCGGTAAATGCAATACATACTCCGATTGTGAGTGCATACGGCATCCTGAATATGCTCATACATATGAAGAACATTGTTCCAAGTATGATACCCTCACGGAACTGACTGGCAAAGAATTTTGAGAATGTGTTGTGAGCTATTCTTCCGAGCACCATCATCTCATCTGCAGTTTTCTCCTTGAACATGGCGTAGATAAACATCTTTACCTTACGTCCCATATCCTCCTTTGATGAGAGAATGTACAGTGAGAAAACCAAGGCAATGAAGATATTCGTAATAACACTTATCACAGAGGAAAATATGGATATAGTGGTCGACAGGAGATTTCCGCCATGCGTGGTAAAAAATGATGTCACGGTCTTTTCCAGCTTATCCCAATCTATGGTTACATTTGTTATATATTCTTTTACCTCCGGATACTTTTCAGTATACCTTATAAGTAATTTTTTTCCCTCCTCAAAGGCTCCCGGAAGCTTCTTATATATATCCACAAGAGTATCCTTGACCTCCGGTATTACAACAAAGCAAACCAATACGATTACAAGCAGCGCCGCCAGATATGAAAGCAGCATACTGATTGTTCTCTTATGCTTATAAAATACAGAATCCTCCTTATTAAAAAGCGTCGCTTCAATATTCCTCATAGGAATATTTATAATAAATGCTATGGCACACCCCAGCAAAAACGGCATAATAAGTGACACCATAGTGCTAAGCAGCCCTGATATGACACCTGCGTGGTTAACCAGATATACCAGTAGCACCGTAAAGGTTATGAAAAATATAACAAGCTGCACTATCTTCTTCTTTTCTTTATTGTTACTATTCATGGTTCCTCCTTAATAATATATAAATCACAGCCAACTAAATGACCTCTAAAAATTATCATGTATTTTATACTGCATTACTATGGTAACGCCTGCAAATGAGAACAGTATACCACCACACATAAAAATATTCCATATTAAAAGATTTTTCAATTCACTTTTTCAAACTCATATTCATTCCTATACTTTTTTCTTCAAACATAGCATAACAACTTGTGCATTTTGTTAACAAAGGATATAATTTTTCTATTATATAATGTACTTGACAATAAACAGGAAGGGAGACACCAAATGTTTGAATTAGCCGCCATTTTTAAGGACCACATGGTCGTACAGAGGGAAAAACCTATAACAGTATTCGGAACAGGAACTCCGGGTGAGAAGCTACGGATTACACTGTCTTCAAGCAAGGCCGTAACAGCTGTAAAAAGTGATGGTACCTGGGGTGTGTCACTACATCCGCTCAGTGCGGGCGAAGGATATGAGCTTAAGGCTTCCTCAGCAGAACATACAATTACTATACAGGATGTAGCGGTCGGCGAGGTATGGCTGGATGGTGGCCAGAGCAATATGGAGCTTGCGTTAAATGACAGTGAAAACGGAATTGAAATTGCCCAATCCTATATAGGAGATAAATTACGATATTATCAGGTACCAAAGTGTGCAGTATTGGACAATGAACAGCAGAAACAGGCAAGGAATAGCGCATGGCACATTGCAGATAAGTATAATGTCGGAAGGATGTCTGCGGTTGCTTTTTATTTTGCACAAAAATTGGCGTCTAGGATGGATTGTGTCATAGGAATCATAGACTGCTATTGGGGCGGTACATCCGTTTCCTGCTGGATGAGTAACACACAGCTCGAAAAGCTTGTTGCAGGTCAGAAGCTTATATCAGATTTCAAGCTTGCTGTCGGCGATAAAACAGAGGAACAGTATATGTCTGAATTAAAGGCTTATAGAAAATCCTGTAATGATTGGATACAGCGCACAGACAATTTGAGAAGGGAGCATCCGGATATATCCTGGTGTGAAATTCACGAGCGCTGCGGAAATTATCCTTGGCCTGAGCCGATTGGATGGCAGTCACCATTTCGCCCAAACGGACTGTACGAAACCATGATAAAGCCTGTTGCGCCATATACCCTGCGCGGCTTTATATATTATCAGGGTGAGGAGGATGTACAGCGCTATAGCTGCTACTGCGATATGATGCAGCTGCTCGTACAGCAATGGCGCAGTGATTGGAATGACTGGAATCTGCCATTTTTGTTTGTACAGCTTGCTATGTACATAGCTGACGGCGAGGAAGACGACAGAAGCTGGGCCTTCCAGCGTGAGCAGCAGCTGTTCGCCGCCAAATCCATTCAAAACTCCGGTATGGTATCTATCGCAGACTGCGGTGAATACGACAATGTTCACCCAGTGGACAAGAAGACTCCGGGCGAGCGACTTGCTACACTCGCACAGGAAATGGTCTATCAGAACAAGACAGTCAAAACGCCAACTGCTGATTATATCTACTCTGATGGGAAGAAGCTTTTTATCTGCTTTACGCCTACCACAGAGAAGCTCATCCTGCGCGATACCGAGCGCCCTGCCTTTGAGATAGCAGGCATGGACGGAGCATACGTTCCGGCACAGGTAAGCCTCTTAGAAGGTAATATATTATGTGCACAAAGTGAAAAGGTTGACACACCGCAAGCATTGCGATATGCATGGTACAATTACGGTGAAGCCACATTATTTACAGAAGGCGGCACCACCATCTCACCATTTCGTAAGACAATATACAACTCATAATATAGTATGTAACAAAGGATGCAAAGCACCCTAGCCGTAAAACAGCGTATGTTCGGCCGATAATATATCCGAACATACGCTATTTTAAGTTAAGAACCATATACGTCTATACAACTCTTTCAGCCGAGATTGCGATTATAGGATACTCCTTAGCTTCTCCATTCTTATTCACTCCTTCAATGTAACCCCTGTTCCAATCCTCCTCAGTATAATAATCCTTTATTTTTCTCTCGAACTCACCGATTATACATTCACATTTTGTCTTAAAATCCTGCTTTAGTATCACCGCCATCATAGTATCCTCGGAAATCATAATCATATATTCATTTTCAGACAAATTACCTGCCACGACAGATTTTATCATTTCAAGCAGCTTATCCGCCTTCTCAAAACCATATTTTTCGTAATAAGCCTTATATGCCTTGTATTTCTCCGGCTTAAACAGGGCTACCCTATACTCCCTTATATCATCATTTTGCATATTGACAATTGTTTTCTTACTGTTGTACCTTTGGATTATTTTAAGTGCAGCATCATCTACACCCTTTAATTCCTCGTTTGGCTTCCTTAAGAAATATCCCTGTCCATTATGTACTCCAAGCTTTAGCAATGTATCTAACTCCTCGCGGCATTCTATCCCCTCCGCAACAAGCTCAATCCTCGTCAAACCGGCAAATTCGACCATTGCTTTTACCATTGCCCTCTTTATACCATCCTTATGTATGTCGTGTATGAGCTTCATATCCAGCTTTAAATAATGCGGTACAATATCACATATCAGATTTAATCCGGAATAGCATGAGCCGGCATCATCAATTGCAATTTTATATCCCTGCTGTTTGTAATGCCTGATTGTCTCAGTAAAGCCTCTCATATCCTCAACGGCACCCCTTTCGGTAACCTCAAATACGGTGCCTTCAGCATTCAAACCATACTTCTCCAGATGTTTGCTGGTAAATCCCTGATAGAACTGGTTGTCATATATTACCATAGGATTTACGTTCAAAAACAGCTTCTTTACATTACCCTTCGGTGACAGCTCATAAAATCTTTTTAGAGTTTTACTTCTGCACAGCTGCTCCAGCTCCCATATCTTTCCATACAGTCCTGCCAGTCGAAAGAGCTCCTCAGTTTCCCGGATTTTATCTGGTTGCACCACCCTGCTCAATGCCTCATATCCTATTATCTCTCCGTTCCTTAACGAAACTATAGGCTGGAATACAGTCCTAATCCTCTTTTTTTCAAGTATGTCATCCAAATCATCCTTCAATCTCTTCATATAAACCTCCATTCAATTATCTCGTCATATTAATCTAACAATTGTCTTATATCTCATCTATCTTATTTCTGTATCGGGAATGTAAAATTATTGTAATCTTCAAAATTTATAATTGACAAAACATTCCTGCTAGTGCTACAACTTAGCTACAGAACAAAACTAAATTATATTCACCCGTAAACGGCACTGTATTCTTCAGATACAACCGCCCTCTCCAATTTGAAAAAAGTGTTCTTTATAAATTAATCATTACATAAATAACATAATTCCCCTAAGCCTGTTACACGAACACAACGTAACAGGCTTTTTTGTTCAACCCCAGCCGGATTATACATACGCATATGTGTAATATAAATAAACAATTCATGAAACACGTTGTATTCTTCGTTTTT
>CAMALN010000033.1 GCA_945836565.1 uncultured Lachnospiraceae bacterium | reverse complement strand
AGGATATGTATCTGAACAATCCTGATACCAAGGAGCTTGTGGAAAGCTTTGATATCATGGTAGACGGAAAGTTCGTGGAGGAATTAAAGAATCTACGCCTAAGATTCAGAGGTTCTTCTAACCAGAGAATAATCGATGTGCCTGCTTCACTAAGAGCAGGAGAAGTAGTACACTGGGAGTACGAGAATTCTCAGGAGTAAGATACAATGAAGCATTGTGACATAATATGACAAAGCATAAGCTATAATGCTATAACAAATTAATCCAGACATTTATTATTAGAATGCGTTACTATTAAGATTCATCACTATTACCAGGCTATACAAAGCAACTACTATGTAACTATTATATAAAAAATACTTAGGAGGTTTCATATGATAACAAGTTTTCCGGTCGAGATAAAGAAATTACGTGAGGGAGCAACCATTCCAACCTATGGTTCTAAGAATGCAGCAGGTGCGGATTTGTATGCCTGCCTTGACGAAGCACTCACACTTATGCCGGGCGAGACATTTCTTGTACCTACAGGACTTTCCATGGCTCTCCCGGAGGGCTATGCAGGTCTTATATATGCAAGAAGCGGACTTGCTTCCAAGAAAGGACTTGCGCCTGCCAACAAGGTTGGTGTAGTTGATTCCGATTACCGCGGAGAGGTTATGGTAGCACTTCATAATCACAGCAATAAAGCTGCTACGATAGAACCAAACGAGCGTATAGCACAGCTCGTAATCACTCCATACATAGCAGCCGCTTTTTCAGTAGTAGATGAGCTCGATGTAACAGAGCGCGGTGAGGGTGGTTTTGGTTCCACCGGAACTCACTAATCATTTATTACTATACTGTTATATATATCCATATTTACAGAATCCGGATAAGAGAAGTCCTTATCCAGCTCTTTTCTCCACTTTATATAAGAATCATGAAGCAGTGTATCCATACGCTGCTTTTTTATTATCTCCTTATTCGCAGCGGTGGCTTTCTTATCTGTGAGAGCTATCATCAGGAATACGTGGTATCCGTACTCACTCTCTATAACCGTACTGTAATCTCCGTTTTCCATAGCATAGAGCTTGTCATAGATATCCTGACCGTAAATCTCAAGTATCTCATCAGGCGTGAGTGTATAATCCGAAGCATATTCAAGCTCATAATAATCCGCAAGCTTATCTATGCTCTTTGCCTCAGCATTGTTGTCTACCTCCGCTGTAGCAAGCATACTGCATGCCTGTATGGCATTCTCATACTGCTTCTCTCTCTCTGCCTCCGTAAATGGAATGATGTTTCCGGCGGCATCCTTTGTAAAGCAGTTAAAATACATATCATAAAACGTAGTCATTCTGGCTGTCTCATCCGAGATTTCTATATCCGAATCCGCAAGCAGCTTCTCCTTTACCAGACCGGCAACTGCATTCTCATACAGCACCTTATAAGCCAGGTCAACCGTTATCTCCATGCTCTGTACATCGGCATCATTTAGACCATCGCAAAATGCTTCAGCCTGTTCCTTAAGCTCCTGCATCCACTCAGGAGAGAGTTCTATGCCATAATCCTCCTGCTTTGACACAAGCACCTTAGTATTCACTATATCCTGTATGATATTCTCACGGGTAACCTCCTCCATCGTAGGAGCATCCTCTGCTACATCCGTGCTTGTCGCCAGCTGTTCGGGAGTCTTATCCCATACATCCTCTCCGTATCTGTATTCGTATCTCTCCTTCACGGTATTTACGTATATATACACCTCGCCCTTGCTCACGGTCTCACCCGCAAATGTAAATACTGCAGTCCTATCCTCCACAGTCCTGTTCTTCTTGCTCTTATCTGAAAATGAGCATCCCGACAGCACAAGCAGACATGTACATATCAGAATCAATAAACTTCTTTTACCTGACATAGTTCCTCCTACTATAGTGTAGATATCCGTAAATAAAATCCTATTCTATAATAATACCTACATCCTCTATAACAGCCTTAACCTTTTCTATATAAGCCTCCTCCGGAATAATCGGTATATCCATATTAAATCCCATCTGCTCGCCTGCAAGCATCTTGCATTCGCCCGGATATTTATTCAGGAATACCGGTAGCTTTTCCGGCTTGATAGGTGCTTCCTTCCACATCATAAAATAAGTCTTTCCGTCCTTATAGCGAATCTCACTTATATTATGTCTGTGTGCGGAAGCCTTAATATATTCCACATCCAAAAGGTTCATAAACTGCTTTGG
Organism: uncultured Lachnospiraceae bacterium; assembly: GCA_945836565.1. Lineage (GTDB taxonomy): Bacteria > Bacillota > Clostridia > Lachnospirales > Lachnospiraceae > Coprococcus_C. The sequence continues at coordinate 9,160 of CAMALN010000033.1, read as the reverse complement.
CGGCTCGCCAAAACGGTCCTTAACCTCCTCTATTATAGCATCATTATCCTCAAGTGTCTCGCACTTTGAGATTCTCTTGTACAAATCAAGCTTCGCAAACTCATTTATTACATAATTGTCCGGAATATACGCATCAAACGGCAGGTCTATAGAGGTGATAAATTCTGCCTCCACATTTCCTCCGGACAGCTTAGCTATGGCATCCGAAAGCATACGACAGTAAAGGTCATAACCAACCGCCTCGATATTTCCCGACTGCTCCTGCCCGAGAAGATTTCCGGCACCTCTTATCTCAAGGTCCTTCATCGATATCTTATAGCCGGAGCCAAGGTCTGTGAATTCCCTTATAGCCTTAAGTCGCTTCTCTGCATCCTCACGAAGTATCTTATCCTTTCTGTACATAAGGAATGCATACGAGCTTCTGTCAGACCTTCCGACCCTTCCTCTTAACTGATACAACTGCGACAAGCCGAATCTGTCTGCATCATGGATTATGATAGTATTTACATTCGGTATATCCAGACCCGTCTCTATAATGGTTGTAGATACCAGTACATCTATCTCCTTCTTGATGAAGCTGTGCATTATGTCCTCCAGTTCACGCTCCGGCATCTTGCCGTGGGCAAACATTATATTTGCATCCGGAAGCACACTTTTAAGCTCCGTAGTTATCAAATCTATAGACTCAACCCTGTTGTAGACATAGTATACCTGACCATTTCTGGCAAGCTCTCTGTTTATCGCTTCCTTCACAAACTCAAGGTCATATTCCATAACGTAGGTCTGTATAGGCATACGGTCTATCGGCGGCTCCTCCAGAAGACTTATATCACGAAGTCCCACCATGCTCATATGAAGCGTCCTCGGTATCGGAGTTGCAGTAAGCGTAAGGACATCCACATTCTTCTTAATCTGCTTTATCTTCTCCTTGTGACGCACACCAAATCTCTGCTCCTCATCGATGATAAGGAGTCCCAGTGACTTAAACTCTATATCCTTAGACAGAAGTCTGTGCGTACCTATTACTATGTCAGCCTTGCCACTCTTAAGCTCCTCAATCGTGGTCTTAATCTGCTTCGAAGTGCAAAATCTCGACAGCATGCGGACATTTACCGGATAATCCTTCATACGCTCGCAGAATGTCTCATAATGCTGCTGAGCCAATATGGTCGTAGGTACAAGATATGCTACCTGACGATTATCCTGCACAGCCTTAAATGCCGCCCTTATGGCAACCTCTGTCTTTCCAAAGCCAACATCACCGCAGATAAGTCTGTCCATGATTTTGTCACTTTCCATATCACGCTTTGTATCTTCTATAGCCTTTTGCTGGTCAAGCGTCTCCTCATACGGAAAAAGCTCCTCGAATTCCCTCTGCCAGCTGTTGTCCTTTGAATACTTAAAGCCCTTGGTAGTCTCTCGTATGGCATAAAGCTCTATAAGCTCCTTTGCTATATCCTCCACGTGACCCTTTACACGCTGTCTGACCTTCTCCCAATCTCCACCGCCTAAGGTGTTTAATTTCGGTTTTCTTGTACTATCCTGTGACCTTGAAAGCTTACCTATCCTGTCAAGCTGCTCTACAGGTATGAAGAGCTTACTTCCCTTGGCATATTCTATGCTTATAAAATCCTTTATTTTACCGCCGGTCTCAACCTTCTCGATACCGCGATATATTCCCACACCATGGTTTTCATGGACTACATAATCACCTACTAATACATCAGAAAAGCTTCCTATTCTGTCTCCCTGATATTTCGGTGCCTGCTTCTTTTTCTTAAGCTCCTTGGCTGTAAATATATCTCCTTCAAATACAACCACAAGCTTACATTCCGGTATCTCGAAGCCACCCTCACTTCTGCCTAAGGTAACGAATACCTCCCTGTCAACCAGAGTACGGTTCTTCTTCTCGGAAAAATATGCAGGGATGTCATCCTCTTCAAGCGTTACTGCAATTCTCTTGGCACGTGTGGCAGAAGGCGACATTATAACAACCCGGTAGTTATCCTTTCGTACCTTCTTTATATATGCCGATAGCTCGGACATGCTGTTATTGAAGCCGGCTATCTGCTTTATCCCTATCTCCAAGCTTGCCTTTTCCTTCCACAACGGCTCCCTCTTGTAAAACTCCGAGAACAGTATGAGCTTTCGCTCCACAAGCCTTTTCATAATATACTTATGCTCATATAATACATCTGCCTGGGTAGGAAGGATATATCCGCCTTCAAGACGCCCCTGCATAGAAGTCACAAACTGCTGCCAATACGAATCCGCATGACTCGCAACTCTGCCGGGATCATCTATATATATACAGGTATCCTCCGGAAAATAATCCAGAAAGGATACGGTTTGATCATAGAAATATTCAACCATGCTGTCTAAGCCCATGCTTGAATTGTATTCCAAAAGCTCCTGCTTTACAGAAGCAACCATCTTATTGAGCCTTGCATACTGCTCTGTCCTGAAGCTCTCCTTCAAAAGCTTAGCCTGCTTCTTATGCTCCTCCTCTATGCGGTTAAGGCCCTTATTTATCCTATCCGATGAAAGAGCCATCTCTCCTGCCGGATAGATAACTACCCTGTCTATCTCCTCTATGGAACGCTGACTGTCCACATCAAAGCTTCTGATAGATTCGATGTCATCACCCCACAGCTCAACACGGCAAGGGCACTCTTCGGTAAGTGGGAATATATCAATTATTCCGCCTCTTATCGAAAACTGCCCCGGTATCTCTACTCTATATACATTTTCATATCCAAGCGTTACAAGCTTTTCAGAAAAATCCTTAACATCTATAGCTGCGTTATGGTCAATGGTTATGACACTTCCCGTAATCTCCGTAAGCGGCGGAAGCTTATCCATCAAACCGTCTATGGTAGTTACTACCGTGATTCGCTCATGATTCGCCAGCTTCTTAAATATATCCAGTCTTCCCTGATTAGTGAGACTTCCATGTATATCTGCATTATAAAACAGCAGATCCTTCGCCGGATAATACAGCACATCCCTGTCATAGAGCTTATGCGCTTCTACTATCTCACCGGCACGCCTCTCATCATAGGTTACGATAAGCTTTAGCTTATCTTCCCCTGATACTGCATTTGCAAGCAGAGGCAGATGTCTTTTATCCATACCCCACACGTGAAGTGGGATATGTCCTTCCTCCAGATTATTCTGAAGCTTTGCAAAGCCCGGTCCTTCTCTCAATGCTGCTACTATAGCATCCATATCAAGGGACCTCCTTAATTAGTTATATTTATTCATTGCCTTTTGAATATCATCTCTTATAATATCAGCCACAGCCTTGCCGGCTGTTTTCACAGACTCTCTCATAATCGGAAGCTCATCCCTGCTGAATCTTCCAAGTACGTAATCCGCCAAATCCATATGCTTAGGCTTCTCACCCACGCCTACCTTGATTCTGTCAAATACATCGGTGCCAAGCTGCGCTATGATATTCTTGATGCCATTGTGTCCGCCTGCGGAGCCCTTCGCTCTAAGGCGAAGCTTACCTACATCCAAGCTTATATCATCATATATCACTATCAAATCGCTGTTATCGCATTTGTAGTAATCCATAACCTCTCTTACACATTCACCGCTAAGGTTCATATAAGTCTGGGGCATCACCAGCAAAACCCTTTCGCCCTCGATGATTCCCTTGCCTATAAGTCCCTTATGCTTCCTTGTATCGACAGATATATTATATGTGTCACTTAACTCAGTTATAACCGAAAATCCTATATTATGTCTTGTACCCTCATATTCTCTGGTCGGGTTTCCAAGTCCAACTATAATCTTCATTCTATCTCTCCATATCGGCCTTCATTATCTCCTCAGCCTCAGCGAGCTGCTGCTTAGTGTTCACACCCTTTATCTGATTCACATCATCGCCTGTAACAGCAAGTGCTGATATTCTAAGTCCGATTTTCTTGATAAATGCGATAGTATCCGTGAGGTAATACTCACCAGCCGCATTATTATTGTCAAGCATGTCAAGCGCAGTGGAAAGAGCCTCGGAATTAAAGATATACATACCTGAGTTAATCTCACAGACAGCCTTCTCGGCTTCAGTAGCATCCTTTTGCTCCACTATCTTGACAAAGCCATTATTTTCATCTCTGATGATACGTCCATAGCCTGTCGGGTCATCAACTATTGCCGACAAAACCGTCACACCGTTTGCAAGCTTTCTGTGAACCTCCACAAGATGCTTCAGAGTCTCTCCCTTTATGAGAGGGGTATCACCACAAAGCACAAGCGTGTTACCTGTTTTTCCTATGAAATCCTTGGCACATTTAACTGCATGTCCGGTTCCGAGCTGTTCGGTCTGCTCGGCATATACTACATCATCATGTACAGCAGCCCTCACCTCGTCTGCTTTATATCCAACTATCACACACACCTCATCAACGCCTGCATACTTCGCCGCCTTGATGACGTGATGCACCATAGTTTCCCCCATACACCTATGGATAACCTTTGGTAGATCTGACTCCATTCTGGTTCCCTTGCCAGCCGCCAAAATAACTGCCTTTAATCCTTCCATATTCTCTCCTTTTAATCGTATACAATATATTATTATGCAGCCTGCGCCGAATATTTACGCACGATTACTAACTCGGCACACATCATCAACCTCATCATCATTTGCGCTCATTATAGCACAACGTATAGATATATTCCACCTGTTAAGGATTTATTAATACATCCCTAAACAAATCCTAGCAGTATCCCCGCACAATGCACCAGGAATGCAACCAGCCACGCTATCACGCACTGGGATATAACTATCATCACTGCCCAATTAGTGCCAAGCTCCCTCTTCACTGAAGTAATCGCCGCTACACAAGGCGTGTACAATAATGTAAACACAAGAAATACAACCGCTGTAAACGGTGAAAATATGCCGGCTATAGCCGAAGCATTTCCTCCAAGCAATACGGTCAAGGTACTAACCACACTCTCCTTGGCTGTAAAGCCTGTAATAAGAGCGGTAGATACCCTCCAGTCTCCAAAGCCAAGAGGCTTAAACAACGGTGCCAGTGCATTTCCTATAAGGGCCAGCATACTGTCCTCTGAGCTTGCCACAAGCCTGAACCGGATATCAAAGCTCTGCAAAAACCATATTATAATTGTAGCTACAAATATAATCGTGAATGCCTTGGTGATAAAATCCTTTGCCTTATCCCACATCAGACGACCGACATTCTTTGCTCCCGGCATACGGTAGTTCGGAAGCTCCATAACAAAAGGAACCGGTTCACCCTTAAAGCAGGTGTGGTCTAAGATAAATGCATATATAATCGCAGTGATTATTCCGGTAAAGTAAAGCCCTGTCATAACAAGTGCCTTGTAGGATTTGAAAAACACCGATACAAACAGCGCATATATAGGTATCTTAGCTGAGCAGCTCATAAATGGCGTAAGCATAATCGTCATCTTCCTGTCTCTCTCGGAGGGCAGTGTTCTGGTTGACATAATAGCCGGCACAGAGCATCCAAAGCCGATGAGCATAGGCACAAAGCTTCTGCCTGACAAACCGATTTTTCTAAGAAGTCTGTCCATAACAAATGCAACCCTTGCCATATATCCGCTGTCCTCCAATATAGACAGAAAGAAGAACAGTGTTACGATAATCGGAAGGAAGCTGAGCACACTTCCGACTCCGGGGAAGATTCCGTCTATAATAAGTGAACGAAGCACAGGACTTACCCCTCCATTAACAAGTCCTTTTTGAACCATATCCTTCAAGGCTTCTATGCCGTATTCCATAAGACTTGAAAGACCTGCACCTATCACTCCAAAGGTCAGATAAAAGATGAGTGCCATAATAATCACAAATGCAGGAAAGGCCGTATATTTTCCTGTAAGTATCTTATCTATATTCGCACTTCTTTTGTGTTCTATACTTTCCGCCGGCTTTACAACTGTGGCATCACAAACCTTCTTGATAAATGTAAATCGCATATCTGCAAGTGCAGAATTTCTGTCTATACCCGACTCAGCCTCCATCTGTGTTATGATATGCTCCAGGGCTTCCTTCTCATTATCATCAAGCTCAAGCTTATCCATGATTAAGGTGTCTCCCTCCACAAGCTTCGCCGCTGCAAACCTTGTAGGTATACCAAACTTGTGAGTATGATCCTCTATTAGATGCATAATCGAATGAAGGCATCTGTGAATCGCACCGCCATACTTACCATTTGGATCGCAAAAATCAATTCTGCCCGGACGCTCCCTGTACATTGCTACATGCACAGCATGACTTACCAGCTCATCTATACCTTCATTTTTTGCTGCTGAGATAGGTACAACAGGTATGCCCAGCACATCCTCGAGCTTATTTACATCTATGGTTCCTCCGTTTTTACTTACCTCATCCATCATATTCAAGGCTATAACCATAGGTATATCAAGCTCTATAAGCTGCATCGTAAGGTATAGATTTCTTTCGATATTGGTTGCATCTACGATGTTTATGATGCCTCTTGGTCTATCACCAAGGAAGAACTCCCTGGTCACAAGCTCTTCGCCCGTGTACGGTGACATCGAATAGATACCCGGCAAATCCGTGACAAGAGTATTCGGATAGCCCTTTATCTGTCCGTCCTTTCTATCCACTGTAACTCCGGGGAAATTACCCACATGCTGGTTGGAGCCCGTAAGCTGGTTAAACAGGGTAGTCTTGCCACAGTTCTGGTTTCCTGCCAGGCCAAAGGTTATAAGCTCGTCACTCTTTAGCTTCTCTCCCTTTTGTCTCACGTGAAATATACCCATCTCTCCAAGTCCCGGGTGCGCTGTCTTAGAAGAACCTAGTCTTGACGAAGCATCACCCTTGTATGCAGGCGAATTCTCTTCCCTCTCTTCAATCAGGTCAACCAAGTCAACCTCTATTCTGTCGGCGTCCTCTTTTCTAAGTGTAAGCTCATAGCCCCACACCTTATATTCTATCGGATCACCCATAGGTGCAGTCTTCACATAGCTTATCTCACTTCCGGTTATGATACCCATATCCAGAAAATGCTGTCGGAGCGCACCCTCGCCACCTACATTTGTTATAACAGCTCTTTGACCTTTTTTTAATTCTGCCAGCTTCATTTAATCATCTCCAGTTCTAATGCCTCAATTTACAAATCCTATACATCATAATTATCTCTATCATTCAGCATCCGCATCCGGGTTATCTGTATCAGCCGCTGACTGACTATTATCCATCCCCTCATCAGAATCCGTAATTGTCGCTTCAGGCTGTGCCACAGCATAGCCCTCCGTCGTATTCAGTGAGTTTTTAGGTCGTGCTTCCTCTATCTTAAAGGTTACCAGCTTCTCCTTATCCACCAGATCAAGTATCTTCTCTTGATCATCTATTGAACTATCCTTATCTACACTTTCCGAATTATATGCTATACATAGACCATCATAATCAGCCGGCATCTCTACAACATATGTAGTATACATGACAGCATGTCTGGTACTATGGCCTTCGCCCTGTATATCCCATTCGCCCCACTCCCATACAGTCTCCTGAGTTGCTTCTAAATGGTAGTTAAACTCCGAATATTCCACATCAAGCTCTGCCGAGGTCAAGCCATCACCTTCCATAAACTTATATGGCAAAACAGTTCCTGTATAATAGTCGTATAAGGTACAATTGTTTACATTTATACTTATTGCGCCCAGCATGACATTTGGATCATATATAGACACATCAACTACTGAGGCAGAAGTAAAGCAAAACACCTTCTTATCCTCCTCATAGCTTATGCTTACATCCTGAATGCTAATCCTCGAATCAGTCACTGTGGTCTCAACCTGCTCCTGAGACAGCTCATTTCCATCCCTGTCGATTGCAAAGGCTTCTGCCGGAACATATTCTCCATCCGGATAGTAATCTAAGAATTCAATTTCATTTTCTTCACAATATGCTACATAAGAAGTCTTTTCTGCTTCTTTTTCCTTATTGTTCTGTATAACAACAAATGCTCCGACTCCCGCTGTTGCGAGTGAAGCACAGGCTACACCTATACCTATCTTGGCTCCGAGTCCAAGTCCCGTCTTCGCAGCAGCGCCTCCTGCCACAGCGCCAACGCTGCTTCCTGTGCTGCCGACACCGACAGTCATCGCTGCCACACCATTTCCGACTGCACCTGCTGCACCTGCATTTCCTGCGACACCACCTGCCACTCCGGCTACACCTGCAGTTCCACCTGCTCCGGCTGCATTTCCTGCGACACCACCTGCTACTCCGGCCGCTCCTGCATTTCCTGCAACACCTCCCGCGGCACCAGCCACGCCGGCATTTCCGATCACTGCGCCGGTTGCTCCCATAACATTTCCGGCTACTCCGGCAGCTGCCCCTGCCACTCCTGCGACAGCAAGTCCGGGAACTGCTACCTTCTTTAATGTCTCTGAGAATAATATCCACACAAGTGACATCTCTGACAGAGAATTGACCCTTGTATTATCCTTATAATTCTGTCCATATGTGTATGCGATTACATCCTTAAGCTGATTCTTGATATTCGATATCTCCGCCTTAACAGTCAGCGGTGAAAGCTTAAGAGCAGCCGCTATCTCAGTAACTGACATATCGTGGAAAAAATATTTCTGTAGGATACATTTCGAGATTGTCGGAAGTGCATCAAGCCTTTTCTCCAATATACTTTTCAGCTCCTGTCTCTCCATGATGTCCGCGGGGATAAATTTATCGACATCCGTATAAGCATACTCAGAGATACCTTCGTTTAACGTGATGTTACCACACTGGCTTAGTCTGTCCGGACGGCTTGTAAGCAGATAGTTAAAGGCTTTATCCGTAGCCATATTTCCGGCCCATGTAAAAAATGTCGAAGCATCACCGAGGCTGCTTATAGTTGCATATATATCCTGATACAGCTGTGGCACAAGTGTATTTACAGCTTCAGCATCCGCAACAATTTCTAATAATAGTTTGTATATGTATTCAACAGACAGGTTATAAAAGCTCTCATATGATGAATAATCACCCTGTGCGAGCTTTACTACTTCTCCGTATAAAGGCTCATTTGCATTTAATACAATACTTCCCATGCTAAAATTCTCTCCTGTTTTATCTGTGTGTAATAAAGTGACAATGCTTTTTATTGTTACCAAAACCAAAGTAATTTTATCATAATTC
>CAMALN010000032.1 GCA_945836565.1 uncultured Lachnospiraceae bacterium | reverse complement strand
AGAATTATTATCCGGTTTTTTATTCGTTCTGTTACATTTTATTTCTTTGTATGTGCCTTTTGATTGGTTTTTTGACGTTTCTTTTGATGTATCTTTGGATAATTTTATAGCTTCTGCAGTTTTGGAAATATCGAGTATTTTTTCAATGTCCAAATTTCTTCCCACTGTTTTTGATAAGCTTATAAGCCTACCCCTTATGTCATCTATCTCATCCGGCATAACCAGTCCAAGATGTCTGCTATCAAAGGCTTCACTCTGCTTTTCAACATATCCGCACACAGCTATACCAAGCTCTGTCTCCAGCATATACCTTAGCCTGACATATAGTGCCCCTGATACACGATTCAGGATAACTCCCTTGATAAGCTTATGTCTGTCGAAGCTTAGATACCCCGATACAAGCGGAAGTATAGATCGTCCCATACCATGTGCATCAACTACAAGCACTATAGGTATGCCAAGCTTTGATGCCACATCATAGGCTGATGCGTTCTCGCTTGTTCCACCGATACCATCATAGAGTCCCATAGCACCCTCAACTATGCTAAGCTGTGTTGCATGCTCCTCGATGCTTCTCATATAAAGCTCCTTCAATTGCTCTTCCTCTAAGAAAAACGAATCCAGATTTTCCGAAGGAACACCGATGCATTTCTGATGAAACATGGGATCTATATAATCGGGACCGCATTTATATGCACCCACGTTTACACCTCTTTGCTTGAGCATGCTTAGCAAGGCACAGCTTATCATGGTTTTACCGCTTCCGCTCTTCACACCCGATATCATTATGGAATTATGTCGTATCTCTCTACCCATAGTTTACCTAATCACATTATATCCCACAAAATTCAAAGCAACAAATATATACAGGATTTTCAGCCTTTGGCATATGATATGAACCAAGCTTTCTAAGTCTGCTCACCTGCACAACCACCGTTTCCATATCTACTACGTTAAATTCCTCTTCAATAGTTGACAGCTCTGCAACGGTTTCCATACTAACTGCATCTATCACAACTCTCATATGCGGATTGATGCTGTATAGCCTTTCCAGTATATCCTTAAGTCTGCCTCCGCTTCCACCGATAAATGCATGTGTAGCCATTGGCAGCTTATCTAAAGCCTCCGGCGCAGCACCTTCTGTAACAGATATATTTGAAAGTCCCAGTGCTTGAGCATTCTGCCTTGTCAGGCTAATAGCTTCCTTCGAAGCATCCATAGCATACACCTTAATACCATGTGATACAGCCGCCGCCTCACAGCTTATCGAGCCCGTGCCGCAACCGATATCATAAAGCACGCTGTCATCAGCAAGCCTAAGCTTGGAGATAACCAAGTGTCTTATCTCCTCCTTGGTCATCGGAACCTTGCCTCTTATAAACTGCTCATCACGAAGGTATCTGTTCTTATCCGCACCTATACCTGACAGATGCTCTTTGTCATATGTGTGCCTACTATTTTTTTCTACATCATCCACACTTATGCCTGCCTTATGCTCCTTGTCATACATTTGCATATTGCTATCTTCCTCACATTCTGTACTATATGCGTTCTTACGATATATGAGCATCGCATACAGACCATCCTTGAGCTCATCTCTCATATCCAGTATTTCCTGCGTCGAACCGGAATACAGTCTTTCATTCTCATATGAAAGCTGATAGCCTATGCATATCTTATCTATATCCAATACCTGAGTTAATCTCTCCAGCAGCCTGATAAGCTGTACTCTGCCCGACAAAAGTAAGAAGGTCTTATTATACTTAAGACACTGCTCATTTACTAAGCCTTTATATATACCGTCAAAGTCCGCTTCAGCTACTCCATGTAAGCTTTCAATATGCGCATCCTGCCATGACGTACTAAATCTTGCCGCCATCATACTTATGCTGGATACTCCCGGCAATACATTTGCATCAACAAAGTCAAGCTTCATCAAAGCCTCATATACTGACTTACATCCGCTGTAAAAGCCTGTGTCGCCTGAAAATAATACAACAACCTTTATATCCGAATATAAGTTTACATAAAGTCTCTCAATATAAGCAACTATATCCTCAGCCTTGTAATATGGTTTAGCCTCTACAGCATGTACAGCCAGCTTCTTTGTAGACTCAATAAGTCTGCCGGCACCGATAATATAATCAGCCTCTTCTATTGCCTCAACTGCCTGTTGGGTAAGCATAGATAGAGCTCCCATGCCTGTACCTATGAGCCTGATATTTATCTTAGGCTTATAATTTATCTCCAAAAGCTTCGCAATCTCATAAACAGCAGTTTTCATGTCGAATACCTGCACATTATCTTGTATGTTATTCCCGTTATTATTTATGCAATTATTTTCTGTAGCATATCCTGTATTATCTTCTGTCATTTCAGGGTTTTTAATTACGTATGTATTTACTCCCAGCTTACCTGCCGCACTTAGCTTTTCCGGAAAACCGCCATTTGCTCCACTTTCCTTTGTAACCAGATGCTTTATATCATACTGTTTCATAAGTGCAATATTAAGCTCCTCTGAAAAAGGTCCCTGCATAGCTATAACCTGCTTTCCTTCTATGCCTAAATCCTTACATATTTTTAAGCTTTCCAGTCCCGGTAATACACGTACATATAGTCTGTCAGAAGATATGCCGCTGTCGACAAATACCCCAAGCTCTTTCGAGCCGGTTGTTAACATAATATTTCCGTTTGTATTCTCAAGAGCCTTGACACATTCTTCCACTGAAGAAACACTTAGCACGTTATCTCGTATATATTCTGCCTTAGTGTCACGAGCCACTCTAATATATTCCCTGCCTGCTTTTTTAGCAGCACGTCGTATATTTTCAGTAACCGCTGTAGCAAACGGATGAGTTGCATCTACCACCAGCTCACAACCACAGTCTGTAATCTCCGCATACATCTGTGCCTCATCCTGCCTGCCGGTTCTGACCTCAATATGCGGCATCTCGGAAAGTACAACTCGTCCATACTCTGTGGCAACGCAAAGCAGGGTATCAACTCCTGCTGCTGACAGCATAGTTGCCAATACCCTACCTTCCGTAGTTCCTGCATATAAAATTACTCTCTTTTTCTCATTCATACTTATACCTATATTGTCATTCATAGAATGCAAATATATTTCAAACTAAGATTATTAATACCTAACTTCTATTTTTAAAATACTTTATAAATATTTATATCCTATATCCGCGTTTAGTAATCAATTTACCATTCTCAATATATGACTGTGAATTACCTATGAATACCGTGGTGAACATATCCACCTCCGTATCCCGGAGTTCCCCAAGTGTCAGGGTTCGCGAGCTTGCTCCCTCACGGCCAATATTCCACACATACCCACAGGCTCTATCCTGCGTTGCACCCTGTTCTAGCATAATATCACAGGCTCTTTTCAGATAATCACTCCGTTTTTTGCTCGACGGATTATACAGTACTATCGCGAAATCTCCATCTATCGCGGCCCGTATTCTCTTCTCGATAAGCTCAAATGGTGTAAGCAAGTCACTAAGACTTATAACACAGAAATCGTGATTAATGGGTGCTCCAAGAAGCGCTGCTCCGCTTACTGCTGCTGTTATGCCCGGTACCACACAGAGCTCAACACCCTCGTATTCAGGCAAAAGCTCATACATAGGTGCCGCCATACCGTATACGCCGGCATCTCCGCTGCAAATAAGAGCAACCTTCTTTCCCTCGTGTGCCTTCTCAAAGCACAGCCTGCAGCGTTCTATCTCACGCTTCATAGGCGTGCTAAGCAACTCCTTATCCGGATATCTGCCCCCTAGCAGCTCCAAATAAAGTGTATATCCCACTATAACATCACAGCCTGCCAGAACCTCCTCTGCCTGCTTTGTCATCATCTTCTCGTCACCGGGGCCTAAGCCAACGATATATATTATATTATTACTATTCAAACTTGTATCCTTCATCTTCCTACCGTTTTTGTTTCTATTCTTGTTTCTATTCTCACTATTTCACTAAATATTACTTTTGTTATTATTCATCGATTTTCCCTATCGCACAGGTCATGCCATCCTTGCTTACCTTCTGCACCACTATCTTTCCGGCATTTTTCATATAAAACGCAACTGAACGCTCACATACATTCCCTACACCCACCGTATCCTTCACAAAATCCGAATCATTAAACCTTCCCTCAAGCGAAATTAATTCCTCGACTGTATATGTAATAAATGGGATACCAAGCTCTGTTGCCAACTCAATAAGTCCCCGCTCCTTAGACTTTGCATCTATAGAGCAAAGTGCCACTAAGCTTTTCTCGCTTATACCTTTTTCAACAAGAAGCTCTGACAGAAATCCCTTTAACTCATCAAAACTCTTTCCGGCCTTACAGCCCATGCCTACCACATATCTTCCGGGAGTGAGAATCAAATCTGCCCATGACTTATCCGCTTCATATGTTATAAGCACTGATACATATCTTGCTCTATCTACTGACTCAATTATTGCATCATTTTCAGCAGCTATCATTGTATCATAATTTATTTCTCCATCATTTTTTTCTTTAATTGCTTTTATATTAGCTTCATTTACAGTTATTATATTTAATTTGTCTTCGCCAATTCCAGCCCTTAATTCTGTCTCAAGCTTCCTGCAAAGCTCTTCATCGACATCCATAATAACCTGCAAAGCCTTGCCGTCCAAAAGTCCTGCCGATACCTTTGCTATCCCTTCCCTGTTCACTATGGCAAGCTTATGCTCCCGGGCAAATATATCTATGGCGAAAATTCCCGCATTATCTGTTGCAGTAGTGATAACAGGCGTTGCGCCCGTTAATTCCGCAAGCTTATTTGCGAAAGCATTTGCCCCACCCATATGACCTGAAAGAAGAGGTATCACAAACCTAGCTGTATCATCCATACAAAGAACCGGACTGTCAGTAAGCTTATCCTTCACAAATGGGGCTATCTTCCTTACGGCTATGCCAGTAGCGCTGATAAACAGGATTTGCTCCCTTGCCGCGAACATACTTCCAATGTCTGACATCAGCTCTTCCCCCTTTACCGCTCTTCCGTCTATGTGGCGCGTGTCTTCATCCGAAAGCATAGACATGATATGTCCTGCAAGCTTCTCCCCTTTCTTTGTAAATGTAATTATATTCAGCATAATCTCACCCTACTAAATCCTACTTTATCCTTCTGAATTCCGTCTCAAAGTCGGCGGCATATAATCGAGACTTTTCATAACCGCTCTGTGCCACTGCAGCTCCTACCAATACAACGGCGGTCTTGGCAATTCCGGCCTTATTCGCTTCGGCAGCCAAGGTCTTCAATGTACATACAAGCTTTTTTTCTTCCGGCCAGGTCGCCTTATATACAAGTGCAACAGGAGTGTCCTCATTGTATCCTCCTGCAATTAGCTTCTCAGCCAATGCTTCAAGCATACCTGCACTCAGATATATCGCCATGGATGCCTGATGTGATGCCAGACTTTCTATACTCTCCCCGGTTGGAACAGGAGTTTTTCCCTCCAGCCTCGTGATAATCAATGTCTGGGATATCCCCGGAAGTGTATATTCCATATTTAGCGAGGCTGCCGCACCAAAGCACGCACTCACCCCAGGAGTGGAATCGTACTCTATGCCAAGCTCATCTAATCTGTCCATCTGCTCGCGCACTGCACCATATATACTCGGTTCCCCGGTATGAAGCCTGACTATATCTGCATCTCGCTCATTTTCCATAACTGCTATAACCTCATCCAAGGTCATAAGTGCAGAGTTATACACCTTACAATCCAGCTTCGCATATTCTAAAAGCTCAGGATTCACAAGTGAACCTGCATATATAATTATATCAGCCTTCTCAAGAAGCCTCATCCCTCTAACTGTTATAAGATCCGGCGCTCCGGTTCCTGCCCCTACAAAATGTACCATCTGCATCTCCTCTGACTAATGTGTATAGTTCCAATACAAGCCGCCTCATACTTTTATGTCAATAAATTTATCTGTAAAATCACTCTATAACATTAATTTATGTTATTAATCTATATCATCAGTCTATGTAATTAATTTATGTCACTAATATATAATCAAACTATGTCATTACTCTCTATAATCAATCAATATCACTGGTCTTTATTTCAAGATATATGGCGAATACACCATCCTGTAAATCTGCCCACACCTTATGTCCGAGGCTCCTCGCCAGACAATCCACCACGTAAAGTCCGATTCCGCTGCCCTCACTGCTCCTTGAGCTCTCACGATAGAATGCTTCAAACACTTTATTTACATCCAAATCAGTATCATATGCCATATCATTTTTTAATGAGACGATTACATTTTCACCCTCTTCATCAACACTCAAACTGATAAATTTATCAGAATATTTCTTCATATTCGAGAAGAAATTTTCAAATATACGGTTCAGAAGCTCTTTGTTCGACAGAACATACAAATCCTTCTCGGGTATGTTTATATCTGTTTCTAAGCCCTTGGCATTTATCCAGTCAAACTGCCCCAGCACCAATTCAGACAAAAAGGTTATAAGATTCACCTTTTCTTTTTCAACAACCTCAGTCTTAGCTTCTAAGCTTGATACCTCAAAGAATGCATCCGAAAGTGATTTTAGATAATCAGTCTTTTGAAGGGCTATCTTTAAGTACTCAGTCTCCTTCTCATCGAGGCATCCGCTTTTCTCTAAAAGCTGCAGATATCCCTTAATAGATGTAAGCGGCGTACGAAAATCATGCGAGATGCCTGCAATTATGTTTTTCAGCTGTTTTCTGTCGTTCTGAAGAGCCGACACCTCTTCTTTTATGAGAGTTGTATAAGCATTCAGTTCATTTGCCAATCCGATAATATCCTTCTGAAAATAATCCACACTCACCGGCTGGTTCATATCGTCAGCCCGCCTCTCCTTAATCCGGGCGGTAAAGCTTCTTATCTGTCTTCTAAGCTGTCCTATACGCACCAAAAGGATTGCTGTTAAAACTAACAGCAATCCTCCAAATATTAGCAATGTTATCTCAGCTTTACTCATATAACCATTCCTAACTGTTTTACTTTGCAAAAGTCTTGTGCTTGTATCCGATATATGATAACACATACCACAGGGCTACATCAATAATTGCAGAAGCTATAATCTGTAGGACAAGTGTGTTCGAAATCTCATGCATGCAGATCATACTAAACTGTGAGGTTATAAACCAACCACTGATTTTTTCCATCACCGAATCCTCAAAAATAAGCGAAAGTATCAGCATAAATATACTATCTAACATCATTACCTTCATGTATCCAAGAACCGGGGCTATAACATGCTTAAGGGCTGTACCTATTACAACTCCAAGTAAAGATAAATGGAGAAATATTATCACTACCAATGCTAAACGAAGTGCTAAATCATCAAACTCGCCCACTCCATATGCTATGCAAAAACCGGCCTGTATTCCAACATATACTATACCGAAAAGCGCACCAACTCCCAAGCCTATAACTACCAGCTTGCTGAAGATAATGTGAGATATCTTATCACCTGCCATTACTTCATAATATGCTGTCTTATTAGAAAAATGTATACCCACCATACAAGCAGTGAGTGCCGGAAGAACTGCCGAAATCAACATAAACATCGTATCCAGAGACATTATGAGTAAGCTACTTCCCGACTTTTCTGCATCCGGCATAACATTTATCACTGTCATCCAGTTTAACAAAAGACATATGCCGATAATCCATATTGTAAAATGAGATGATTTCCTAACTCTAAGCCATTCTGCTTTCATCAATCTGTTCATACTTATCTAACCCCCTTTGCATCTTCATCTGCCGAAACCCGTGAGAGATAAAACTCTTCTAAGCTTTCTCCCTCTTGCGCAAGTCTGGTTAAGACAAGTCCGCTATCTGTTATCCCCTTTGAGATTCTGACTATATTCTCTATACCCTCATAGATTCTAACCTCGTCATCCGGGAATACCTTATATCCCTTTATACCTAAATTCTGCTCTAATACCGTAGTAAGTCTGTTGTTATCATCTGTCGACACGGACAGATAATTCATACATTTTTGCTTAAGCTCTTCCTTAGACAAATCCTCGATAAGCTTTCCCTTATCGATAATGGCAAAATCATCACAGAGCTCAGCAAGCTCAGACAGGATATGACTTGATATAAGTATGGTTACTCCGCTTTCATCACAAAGCTTACGAAGAAGATGTCTTATCTCAACTATACCCTGTGGGTCGAGACCATTTATAGGCTCGTCTAAGATCATTATCTCCGGACTTGATAAAAGTGCCATACCGAGTCCAAGTCTCTGCTTCATACCAAGTGAGAATTTCTTAGCCTTCTTCTTATCCTCCTTGTCGAGTCCGACAAACTCCAATATCTCTTCGATGCGATTCTTGTCAGCAACTCCTCTTGTGTATCTGATAAGCTCCATATTTTCTCTGGCTGTCATACTTCCATCTAGATATGGTGCCTCAATCATAAAGCTCATTCTGCTCCTTGACCTTTGGATATTCTCTTTACTTCCAAAAAGTTCAATGGTACCCTCTGTCGGCTCGACCAGCCCTGCCATCATCTTCATAATGGTTGTCTTGCCGGCTCCGTTCGGACCGATTAGTCCGTATATATGTCCCTTCTTGATAGAAATGTTAAAGCTGTCTACAACAGGTGTTTTTTTGTATACCTTTGTAAGTCCCTCTAAACGTATTATCTCGTCCATTTCTTATCTCCTTTCCTTGATTTCGATAGTCTAATCATATATTTCGACCATAAAGAAAAGGTTAACTAAAAGGTTAAGAAAAGGTTAATTTTGCTTTAGTCGATAGCCCATTCCCCAGATTGTCTCTATGTATTCTTCATCGTCGTACTTCTTTATCTTATTTCGTATATTACTCATATGCACCTTAAGTGTGTTGTCCTCTGCAAAATACGGCATATCCCATACACTTTCAAACAGATTCACCTTAGAGAAAAGCTTATTGGGATTGCGAAGCAACAGCTCTATAATCGCATATTCCTTACCCGTAAGCTCAAGCTGATTGCCGTTAACGGTTACAACACCTGCTTCAGTATCCATTACAAGGTTCTTATGCTCTAACCTTTGATGAACATCACCGGACACGTCAGGGTTTGATTTACTGCATCTTTTTAGCACGGCCTCTATACGCACCACAAGCTCATCTAAGTCAAATGGTTTGGTTATGTAATCATCAGCTCCCATTTTTATAAGCTCTATCCTCGTTTGCACGGTATCCTTCGCAGATACAACGATAACCGGAAGCTCTGAGAATTCTCTAAGCTTACTAAGAAGTCTGTCGCCACTCAGATACGGAAGCATCAAATCTATAAGTGCGATATCAAGCTTCTTGTCCCATTTGAGCAGCTCGAGAGCCTTCATGCCGTCATTCGAGGACACCGTCTCATACCCCATGGTGCCAAGGTATTCACATATTAAATTATTTATCTCCTTATCATCCTCAACAACAAGTATCCTTGCCATCTTATCCCCCTTATATAACGTAAGCCATAATGAACATTTCTTATATCATAACCTACTTAATAATTATTACAGTATTTATTATCTACTCTACAACATACACTTTCTAAGTAATTTCTCTGCATTATCCGTCTTGGCAAGTTCACCGTAGACATTTGAGTAAATGATATATCCGACCTCCATAGCTCCCTTTGTCCTTCTGTCAGTATATTCCATTATCTGGTCAAGAAGCCTGTTCATAACCGGTTTACATAATCCCATCTCGTCAAGTATCCTTATTCCTTCCTCAGTACTAACGCAATCAAGTATTCTGACTGCTGCCTCAGCAGCTATACCCTCTCTTAATGCTGCTGCCACCAGCAGCTCCATGCGGCAGTCGCCCTCACTTGAGTGGGTGTTCATCATGCCACCGGCAAGCTTTATAAGCTTACCTATATGGCCTGTTATAAGCAGCTTGTCAAAGCCTGCTTCTATAGCAATATCTATTGTATCCCCTATATAATTGCTGCATTTTACACTTTTATCCAAGCTATAGCCATAGCATTTTAGCATATACTCAGCACCGTAATTACCCGGTGTAACTGCGAGTACCTTTTCACCCAAAGCCTTCCTCTGGGACACCTCAACCCTTATCGTATCTATAATCGCACAGGTGCTCATCGGCTTTACCACACCCATAGTACCAAGTATAGATATACCGCCTTCTATTCCAAGCTTTGGATTCATGGTTTTCTTAGCCAATTCCTCTCCGTCAGGAACGTATATAATAACCTTTATCCTTCCTTCAAAATCGCATGCCTTTGCAACACTTGACACTGCTTCCTCTATCATGCTTCGCGGCACATGATTTATCGCGGCATTTCCAACCGGCTGGTCAAGTCCGGGCTTAGTAACTCTTCCTACGCCTGTTCCGCCATCTATTACTATCTCAAGTTCTCCTTCATTTATGCTGTCTAAGGACACCTTTGCATATATAAGCGTACCGGTAGTGATATCCGGATCATCTCCGCCATCCTTCCTCACTGCACAGCTTACATAGTCTTTATCTATCTCTATATCCTCAAGCACAGGAGTGTATTTACTTCCCTGTGGTGT
Organism: uncultured Lachnospiraceae bacterium; assembly: GCA_945836565.1. Classification (GTDB taxonomy): domain Bacteria; phylum Bacillota; class Clostridia; order Lachnospirales; family Lachnospiraceae; genus Coprococcus_C. The sequence goes on along the minus strand of CAMALN010000032.1, from coordinate 823 downwards.
ATATATGTCCACACTATCTATAGCCTTTCCGGTGAAAAGCATATATGCAGCTGCCTTTGCGGCTGCCGCAGCACAGCTTCCCGTTGAAAATCCCCATCTGAGATTTTTTGAATCCGCTTTTGATTCTAATTCCTTCATACACACCTATGCCCCTGTCTGATATATAAGCGCATTGCATATAGCTGCCGCAATATTGCTTCCGCCCTTTCTTCCCCGATTAACTATATACGGTATATCACTTGCTATTATAAGCTCCTTAGCCGCCTCAACATTTACAAACCCCACAGGCACACCTATTATAAATGCAGGCTTATAGCCCTCATCCATAAGCCGCTTCAGCTCTATAAGAGCAGTCGGTGCATTTCCTATCGCATATATAATCTTTTTATCCAAAGAAGCCGCTTTACGCATACTTGCTGCTGCCCTTGTTATGCCCTCTTGCTTAGCAGTCTCGGCTATGTCCTCATCTGCCATAAAGCAGTAGACCTGTCCGCCGAAGCCTGATAGACGCTTTTTGTTTATACCCGAAAGTCCCATATTGGTGTCTGTAACTATATATGCACCTGAAGCTATGAGCTTCTTCGCTATCTCCACCGCACCTTCCGAGTACATCATAGTATCAGCATAAGAAAAGTCAGCACTTGTATGTATAACTCTCTTGGTCACAAGCTCCTGCTCCTTCGGTATGCTTTTGCCCATTGCTTCAAGCTCTGCCGTAATAATCTCAAAGCTTCTTCTCTCTATATCCTCAGGTTTTACGTATTCTAAATCTGCCATAATATCCTCTGTTATCCTATCAATATTCTCAAAAAATTTCAGGCTT
>CAMALN010000031.1 GCA_945836565.1 uncultured Lachnospiraceae bacterium | reverse complement strand
TGAGGTGCTCCTGCTCCCATCGGTGGAATTGGCATACCCTGCGGAGCCTGCATGCCCTGTCCCATTGGCTGTGGCGCTTGTCCCATTGGCGGCATACCCTGTGGTGGCATTCCCTGTGGTTGTCCCATCATCATACCCTGTGGCGGCATTCCCTGTGGTTGTCCCATCATCATACCCTGTAGCGGCATTCCCTGTGGCATTCCCATCTGCTGATTCATCTGCTGATTTGCCATAGCAGCCATAACGCCTAATTTATTTACCTTTACATTATTTGCATTATTCTGTGCAGGAGTATCCTCCTTGACCATACCGCCGTTCTTAGCAAGCTGCACTCCCATACTATCCAGTTCCGACTCTATCAACGTCTTGAGACTGCTTACTGAAAAATCAGGTGCATTTATGACAGACAATAATCTGGCTACATAATTATCTGTGTCAGTCTCATCAAACATCATATTTGCAACAATATCCCTAAAGAAAACCGGCATCTCAGTAAGTGCCATAGCATCCTGCTTAACCGGCACTATCATACACTTAACCGCCAAACTTTCCTTGTTTACATATACGTAATTTGTATCCTTTATTATGTAGCTGACCGGAATACCCTGTGCACCTATCTCATATGCAGAAGCAATTCCTCCGAGAAGGCATAATACCTCCCTCTTGTTGAGCTTTTTCTTCATCATCATTGCGAGCGTGCAATCCTCATGTGCATATGATGTCACACTTCTCTTTCCATCCTCATCTATATACTGAAGAGGAATAATACATGCAAGCTGATTAGACTTCTCAGCCGCTCTGTCATCATACACATCAGCTACCCCAAGGTTATACTTAATTGCATCTAAATTATTTTGCTTTGACACAGTGAATTCAAACTTTCTCACAATACACCCTCCTTAATACCCTCAGATTTTATCTAAAAATATAATTTAACGTATCTTAAATACGAACTCCTCATCTCCAAGCTTAACTATGGAATCGTGAGTAAGAATTATTTCTTCTCCTTCTCCTACCATCTTTCCATTTACATATGTATGGTTTGTAGACTTGTTATCCTTTATATAGCTTACATCATCTTTCCTTAAGATAATCGCATGCAATCTGCTGATTGCTCCATTGCCTCCAACTGTATAATCCACGCCTCTGCTCGCCTTACCTATCTTAAAGGTTTCTTTGTTGAGCATGATAATCTCCTTGGTATTGACTCTCTTAAGATATGGTATAGCCTTGGCAATATTAACCACATTCGTAGTAGCAGTCTTGCTTGTCATGGCATCTACAGTCTTGCTTAGAATGGAATTGCTCTTTGGTTTCTTTGGTGCCGATACTGCCTCATCTATGGTAGGAACCTTGCCTTCCTCCTGCGCAGCGTTCTCATTCTCTGCCATTTCCTCCTCAGATGCTGCTATGTTCTGTATGATGGCTGCTCTATTTACCTTAACAGTATTCTTCTTTATAACAGGCGGCTTGCTTTCGAGAAACTCATCCATTTCCTTCTCATCCTTAAATGTATCCTCCTTCTTAAGGGTAGGACCACTCTTGTCTCCTGTTAATGCTTTTATTCTACTCTTGATAAGCTCTTCATCTGTAAGCTTCTCTGCTGACTTCTTAAGCTCCGCTGTTTCTGTCTTAAGCGTATCTTCAACCGTTTTTGCAACAGGTTCAACGACAGGTTCAGCAACAGGCTCTGTAACTGACTCGGTCTCCGTCTTAAGCTCTCCGGTTTCAGCTACTGCTTCATCATCCATTATAGCCTCTGTCGGTTCATCGCCAAGCTTCATACCCGCCGGCAATATGCTCTCAAGCTCCTCGTCAGCCTCATCCAATATAGGTGCTGTCTCTTCATCCAAATCATCATCGCCGATTTCAGGAAGTGGTTCATCTCCTCCTTCTCCCAGCGAATCCATAAATCCCTTGACGCTTTCTGTCTCTGCTGCTACCGTATCAACTGCCACTTCCTCTGAGTTCATAACCTCTACACCATCAGCCTCTATGCCCTCAGACTCCTCAAAGCTGATGCCCTGCTCCTGCATAAGTGCCTCTGATAATCCTACAAGACCTCTCAGATTAAATGCATCTCCATTTATATATGTGAGCAATTTCCCGACATAGCTCAAATCCTCAGTCACATCATATCTAAGGTTTGCAAGAAGCTGTCTGATAAAGCTCTTGAATTCTGATACAACAGCGCTTTCGCTTTCTATCGGAAGGCATATGAATTCAACATCACAAGCTTCATTTACATACACAAATTGTCTGTTAAGAAGAATGTAATTAAGCTTCACAGCCTGTTCCTTAAGTGATATAAGTGAATTCGCAATATTTCTAAGTATCAGAAGTAGCTTCTCACACTTGACCTCCTTGCCTGCGAAATCCTCTATCGAAGTCTTGCCGGATATATCATATGTGAGGTAATCATAATCATCATCCTCTTCATATATGATACGCACAAGCTCCTTTAATTCATTTTCTTCACAATAATCAAGCACGTCCTCATCCAGCTCTGTTTCTTCCCCCATGGTATAGGTGAGGTACTTCTCGTTGCCAATGATTTTTGCTTTGAAATTAAAACTTCTCATAGCATTCCTCCTACTCTGTATCTATATCAGTATCATCCTCTTCACCACTTTCCTCTGTGCTGTTACCGAGGTCTATTGTCTCTCCCTTATCCAGCTTATCGGCATCCTCCTGCGATATACCATTTGGTCCGCCGATAATCTGTGTATCTATATGTTCCTGATATGTCTCGCTAAATATATGACTGCCTGTCTCTGTATCTCCCACATGATAATACAGATAATTGCTGTCCTCCGGATACAATACCGCATTGATGCAGGCTATACCCGGGTTACATATAGGACCTACAGGAAGTCCTTCGTACATATATGTGTTATATGGGCTGTCTATCTCAAGGTCCTCATATAACACTCTTCCAACATCATACTTTCCGTCTGTCAGAGGATAAAGGACCGTAGGACACATTTGAAGCTTCATGCCTTCCTTAAGTCTGTTATTGATAACACCGGCAATAATCGGTCTCTCTTCACTCACCCTTGCTTCTCTCTCAACAATCGATGCTCTTGTAACTATATCAAAGGTGTTGTAGCCAAGCTCCTGTGCCCTCGCCTGCAAGTCTCCCGTATAGTAATTTTCAAAGGTGTTAAGCATATTCTTAACAAGCGATTCTGCAGTAGTATTCTGATATATATCATATGTCGCAGGGAAGAGATAACCCTGAAGCTTGTACTTTACATTTGCACCTGACGGTACATCTGCAAGATATTCGAACTGCGATGTTGTAACTGAATTCACGGCATTCAGGAATTCATCTGCAGTACATATACCCTGCTTCTCACATCTAAGTGCAATCTGCTCTATAGTGAAGCCCTCAGGTATGACGAGCTTGTCAATCGGTGTGTCAGCTTCAATAATCGGACACATTATAGCTATCATCTCTAGGGTATTCATACCTGTATTCAAGGTATAGGTTCCGCTTTGAAGCCTGCCTCTATACTCTGATTCCTGGAATCTCTTCGTAAATGCCCTCTCATACTTGATAAGACCTGCTTCCTCAAGTATGGACGCAACCTTCTTTACAGACGAACCCTCCGGTATCTCAACCACAACATCTTCACCCTGAAAGCTGTCCGTACCCTTATACTCCTCCATATATTCATCATAAAAGCCCTTGTAGTACTCGAACATTACTGTTCCAAGCATTACAACTGCCAATATGAGTATGATTCCTTTAACCATTCCTGCTATTTTATTAAACATTGCGCACCTCTAATCTAGTTTACATAACTTTGGCAAATATACACACTTGCCGTAATTTTACAATAATGCTATTATAATAACATCTTTTTAAAGTAAAGACAAGAAAAATACTAAATATGAGGTGGTAAAAAAATGAGTAATCCAATCGTAACTATGACCATGGAAAGCGGAGATGTTATGAAGTTTGAGCTCTATCCTGATATAGCGCCAAACACTGTTAACAATTTCATTTCTCTCATAAAAAAAGGCTTCTATGACGGTCTAATATTCCATCGTATCATAGAGGGCTTTATGATACAGGGTGGTTGTCCAAACGGCACAGGTACAGGCAATCCCGGATATTCCATCAAGGGAGAGTTTTCACAGAACGGCTTTAATAATCCGTTAAAGCATGAGCCCGGGGTACTTTCGATGGCCCGTTCAATGATGCCAAACTCTGCCGGTTCACAGTTCTTCATCATGCACAAGACCAGTCCGCATCTCGACGGTGCATATGCAGCCTTCGGAAGGATAATCGAAGGACAGGATGTCGTAGATAAGCTTGCCTGCGTACCAACAGGATATGGCGACAGACCTCTTGAGGACCAGAGAATCAAATCTGTAGTTGTCGATACTCTCGGCGTTGACTATCCGGAGCCGGAGAAATACTAATATAGCAGCAATACAGACAGCTAAAAATCAAACAAAAAGCGTTTTGAGTTATAAATATAAACTCAAAACGCTTTTTTACTAGATGGCATTCCAATATCCATCAAGTGTTGCAAAATAATCCTCCGGCTTTTCGGCTCGTCTTATCTCAACCACAGAGCCATCCTCTCTAAGAAGAAGCTCAGCCGACTTAAGCTTTCCATTGTAATTATATCCCATAGCAAAGCCATGCGCTCCCGTATCATGAATCACAAGATAGTCTCCCATATCAATCTTCGGAAGCATTCTGTCAATCGCAAATTTATCATTATTCTCACAGAGCGAACCTGTCACATCATACTTATGGTCACAAGCCTTGTCTTCCTTACCAAGCACTGTGATGTGATGATATGCTCCATACATTGCAGGTCTCATAAGATTTACCGCACAGGCATCTACACCTATATACTCCTTATATATATGCTTCTCATGGATAGCCTGTGTAACAAGATGTCCATAAGGTGCAAGCATGAATCTTCCAAGCTCTGTATATATGCTTACATCACCAAGTCCGGCAGGTACAAGAATCTCGTCAAACGCCTTATGCACACCCTCTCCTATAGCCATTATATCATTTGGCTCCTTGTCAGGAGTATAAGGTACACCAACTCCGCCTGAAAGGTTTATGAAGCTTAGCTCTATACCGGTCTGCTCCTTAAGCTCTACAGCAAGCTCGAAGAGAATAGCCGCCAAAGTAGGATAATATTCATTTGTCACAGTATTACTTGCAAGGAACGAATGAAGTCCGAATCTCTTTGCCCCTGCATCACGAAGCTCCACATATGCCTTAAAGAGCTGCTCCTTAGTCATACCATACTTCGCATCTCCGGGATTGTCCATAATCGTAGTAGATATAGAGAATGTACCGCCCGGATTATATCTGCAGCTTACCGTCTCAGGGATACCGCAGGTTTCCTTCAAAAACTGTACATGTGTATAATCGTCCAGATTAATGGTCGCTCCAAGCTTAGCCGCAAGCAAAAACTCACAGGCCGGCGTATCATTTGAAGAGAACATTATATCTGAGCCTTGTATACCCACCTTGTCAGACATCAAGAGCTCTGTATATGACGAACAATCCGCTCCGCAACCCTCCGACTTAAGTATGCGAAGTATGGACGGGTTCGGTGTAGCCTTTACTGCAAAATACTCCTTGTATCCCTTATTCCACGAGAATGCCTCCTTCAAACGTCTGGCATTTTCTCTGATTCCCTTTTCATCATATATATGAAATGGAGTAGGATAGGTCTTAACTATCTCTTCTACCTGCTCCTTTGTTACAAATGTCTTTTTCATCATCATCTTCCTCTCACAGTGTTTTATCATCAAAGCTTGGCAAGTGTCTGCAGTGCATTGCATTCTATAATAACCTTATAGTGCTCATCCATATGTTCCTTGGTTGAGCTAAGCGCTCTGACTCTGCTGCCATACTCACTCACCATATTGCAGCACTTCATAAATTCGGTATCTGTATTGTTATTCCTTGTCATATACAGATAGAATCTGCTGTCCTGAGGATTCTTGTATAAAGAATTGTCACTCTTATATACATTATCCACGAGTCTTGCAGATATTATAACATCATCAAGATTCTTGAATGCAAAGATTCTTATCAAATCCTTGCTGCTCACCTCTGTTCTGGCTCCGTTGGAAAGCTTGGCATCCATCTTGCTTTGAGCACTCTGTGCGGCCGCATTCACGATACCGCCTGCTATATCTCCTATAGTTTCAAGCAGCTGTTCAAATCTGGAGCCGTTGCCCTGCATCTCGCGAGGCTCATTCTCAGAAATCATATCGGCATCCATCGGTTCAAAATCATCATATTCTTCCTCATCACCTTCAATATCCACATCCTGCACAACAGGACTGGTAAATCTGGAAAATCTCGAGTTGAATTCCTCCGGATCATCTACCTTAGTAATAAGCAATATAAGGCACTCAGGCGATACAGGAACCGCTTCTATCATAAGAGGGATATTATCGGCTTCGAAGCCTAACTCCTCTGAGGCCTGCTGCATAAGCTCCCTGAAAAGGGCCTTTGCTTTATCCGTACCATATGCAAGTTCCGTCAGATGAAGCTTCCTGTCAGCCAAATCCGATTTATATAGAGTGCATCTTATCTGATTTTCACTTAATCTTTCAAGCTTCATAATTGTCACTCCTTCATCAAAATCTATAAAAAATATCTATAAAACGACAAATATAATACATCGTGCGATACATTATAACCACTATTTGAAAAGGTGTAAAGAAAATTCTCAAAATATTCACATTTATACGCCTTTTTTCTCTTGATAATTGCCTTACTATATAGTATTCTAATTCACGTACAGTTTTAATCGGCTTATAAACCGTAATTTTTCCCAAATATCGGTTTATATTCAAGTTGCGTTGTGATTTTCTCACATTTCCCCAAACATATTACAATATTTGAATGGTCGTTTTCAAATTATGTACATACGTCTGCATTTTACGGGATTTATTGCGTTATAGCGCAAATATATCACACACCTTATGGTCCCATTATATTATATGCAGACTAGGCAAGGGTGATATCCTAAGCTTAAGCAAAACACAAATAAAGAAAGGGAGTGTCACAACACTCCCTGTTCTTTATCCTTAATGTGAATTAAATCATAATACTATGTATAATGATTATTCCTCGCTGATTGCTCCAACCGGACAAGCTCCTGCGCATGAACCGCATGAGATGCAAGCATCTGCATCAATCTCGAACTTTCCGTCACCCTCGCTGATTGCTCCAACCGGGCAGGCTCCTGCACATGAGCCACATGAGATACAGCTATCACCTATACAAAATGCCATGACTATTCCTCCTTATATTCTATAAAATAATATCTTTTGATAAATTTTATCATCAGTCGTATTGTAATGCTTTTTTTTACTTATAGCAAGACTTTTTTTTACAAAAATCCTTATAGAGAATTGCTATCCTGCCCCTTCTCATAGAACTTTATTAATATATCTGCTATAGGCTTTGGCCAAAATCTCCTGTACATTTCATAATCCTCTGAGGTTCTTCCGTTATTTTCTCCTATCACATGTGAGGTTTCCGACTCCTCGTGTACCCTGTGTCCCATAATCGGTCTGCTCACATAGCAAAATGCCCCCTTTAGCTTAGAGAACCTCTCCCATGCCTGCCAGTCAAGATCAGCCTTACAGCCCGTTTCAAAGGGTTCCTCCGGAAGTCTGTCCTTCACATATGTAACAGACGGACAACATATCGCACACCCAAGAGACAATGAACGTCTTCTAAGAAAAACGCTGTTCCAGAATATCTTGGGAACCTGCGGAAGCAACAACATCTTCTTTATTCTCAAAAGTCTGTTTGTATATACCTTTTTGCCGTTTCTAATCTCATAATATGCCGAATGAGCCAGAATTGGATTGCTCACGCTGTTAAAAGCATCAAGCATACTCTGCAGATAATCAGAATCATATATATCATCCTGATGAGCTATGGTGACAAGCGGAGTGTCCGCCTGTGCATAGGCAAAATTCCAGTCGCCGGCTATTCCCGGTTCTGCCGGATTCTCATACAGCCTTATGCCATACTCATCGGCCACATCCCTTATATAATCATTTATTGTAGCTGTGGCAATAAGTATGTGCTCCTTATCCTGCTGCTTGAGTAAGGAATCTATGCATTTTCTTAAATATTTACTCTCCTTGTATGCGCATACCACAAAGGTATGGTCAAGCTTAGTATAATTATTTTTGCGACTCATTTTTTCCCTCGAGTTCTCTAATTCTTTTTTCCAGCATTCCTATATCCTGCGTCAGGCTACGTATCGAATCGTTCAATCCCGAAACCACAGTTGTAAGAAATAATATGATGAGGAGTAAAAATAACACTCCTACGAAAAATACTGTATTTACCTCTGACTTTATACCAATCAAATGTGTCACGTATTTGAGTATACCAGGGAACAGACTGCAAAACAGCAAAACAATACCCGTTATGAACCATATGAGTGAATACTTGAGTCCGAGGTGTCCTCTCTTCATGAGTAAGATTATGATTAATATAAATGCAAGCACCCCGACTATAAGAAGCACTCTGAAAAGCTCTGACATCATCCCTGCTTACCTCCGTCTGTTTCCTACAATCCTGTACATAAGTATAGCCAATGTTACCTTTATCATATAATATACGGATTTTAATGGATTGATAGATGATACACCTGCCGTTCTCTCGTTCATGACAACAGGCACCTCTTTTATGGAAAATCCACTCAACCGCGCTGCAATTATTGACTCCGGTTCCGGATAATCCTGGGCATAATTCTTTGCAAAAAACTCAATCAAATCCTTGGATACTGCCCTGAATCCGCTTGTCGCGTCCGTTATCTTCACTCCTCCGCAGATTCTCAGCGCGAAGCCCAAAAGTCCTATGCCCATCCGTCTCATAAATGAAGTCTGGAAGCCTTCCTTATCTATAAATCTGGAACCGATAACAAGACTCGCCTCACCCTTTTCGATAGGTTCTACCAGTGAGCTTATATATTTGGCGTTGTGCTGTCCGTCTCCATCAAATTGTATGGCAACATCATATCCATATTCTACTGCATACTTATAGCCCGTCTGGATACCTCCTCCTATCCCAAGATTGATAGGAAGCGAGATGTAATTGAAGCCATGGCTTTCACATATTTGCTTTGTATTATCCTGTGAGCAGTCATTTACTATGATATAATCGACATCCGGGCATTCACTTGTCAATTCATTTACAGTATTCACAATATTTTCAGCCTCATTATATGCCGGTATAATTACCAATACCTTCATTTCTCCTCCTATTGCTGCAAGCCTGAGATAATATCGCCATTATATGACATTTTCCACTCTAGCGTCAAATCATTTATACCGTATACTTTCCCTGAAATATTTCCAGAGAACGCATTAGAATTCCTTTTGTAAGGGCTATGACTGTGCCATAATTTGTAAACGGAACATTCTGGTCCATAGTACACTTCATCCTGTATCTTACCTCTCGCTCATTAAGCATGCATCCTCCACAATGAACAACTACGGCATATTCACTTACATCCTCCGGAAAATCTCCGCCGGATACAAATTCAAAGCTGACATCCTTGCCGCAATATTCCCTTATCCAATGCGGCAGCTTGACAGTTCCTATATCATTGCACTGCCTGTGATGTGTACAGCCCTCAGCTATGAGCAGCTTGTCTCCGTCCTTCAAATTGTCTATCGCAAAGGCTCCCTGAACTGCTGCATCAAGATAGCCCTTGTATCTTGCCATAAGTATAGAAAAAGATGTAAGCGTTATATTCCTTGGCACAATTGCTGCCACCTCCTTAAACGCCTGACTGTCTGTTATCACAAGAGAAGGCTTAACCTTTAAAAGTGCCGCTTCTAATTCCTCTGGCTTTACAACCACAGTTATGACACCATGCTCAAGCAATTCTCTAATCACCTGCTGCTGAGGCAGGATAAGACGCCCCTTTGGTGCCGCCTCATCAATAGGGACAACCAATATGCACACGTCTCCCGGTTCAACTAAATCTCTAACCAGACATCCCCTGTGCTCTGCCATGTTGAACAGCGACAGCTTCTCCTTGAGCTGATCAATATTCTTCTTATCCTTTGCACTTACAAGAACAACATTTTCTTCTTCAGAGAGCTGTTTAAGCTCCTTTACCGAGAGTAAATCACACTTATTATATACCACAAGATAATCGATATTCTTGGACTTAAAGATTTCGATAAGCTGCAGGTCCGCAGCTCCAAGCTTCTTCGTTGCATCCACAACAAGCACTGCTATATCGGTGGTGTTAAGCATCTGCTTCGTCTTCTTCACTCTAAGCTCTCCGAGCTCACCCTCGTCATCAAAGCCCGGTGTATCTATGATAAGAACCGGTCCTAAAGGAAGCAGCTCCATGGCCTTTTTCACCGGATCCGTGGTTGTACCCTCAACCTCTGATACAACACAGAGCTCCTGATTAGTGACTGCATTTACAACACTGGATTTACCGGCATTTCTCATGCCAAAGAAACCAATATGTATTCTGTTCGCTACCGGTGTATTATTCATTTTCACGCCTCCTTAATAAATATAATATCTAGAACCTGAAATCTCTTATTCCTGCTTCTATCTTCTCCAGGTTTTCCTTGCAGATTTCCCTTACTCTTTCCTTCGGAATATTCGAAAGCTCCGCTTCGATAAGTGCCTCACCGATTCTCTTTGTATCCTCAGATGCATAATCCATAAGATACTCCTTCAGAGTCATCAACGCATTTGGATGGCAGCAATTCTGTATCTGCCCGGATTTACACAGTGACATAAACCTGTCACCGGTTCTTCCTTCCCTGTAGCACGCAGTACAAAAGCTCGGTATGTAGCCCATCTCCATAAGCCATTTCACAACCTCATCGAGAGTCCTGTTGTCGCTCACATCGAACTGTTCGGAATTCTCACCCTCCTTCTCAGGCTCGTAATATCCGCCTACACTGGTTCTCGATGCACCGCTTATCTGGGATACGCCAAGTCTTATAACCTTTTCCCTGACCTCCTTGCTCTCCCTCGTAGATATAATCATACCGGTATACTGTACCGCAATCCTTATGATTGCGCATATCTTTGCAAAGGTGTCATCATCTATTCCGTTGTCAAATGTATCAGGGTCTATGTCATCCGCCCTTTTCACTCTCGGAACACTTATCGTATGAGGTCCCACGCCATGTACTGCCTCGAGATGCTCAGCATGCATCAGAAGTCCCGCCAGCTCATAGCGGTACATATCGAGACCAAACAGCACTCCAAGCCCTACATCATCTATGCCTGCCTCCATAGCCCTGTCCATAGCCTCGGTGTGGTACGCATAGTCGCTCTTCGGTCCATATGGATGAAGCTCTTGATACGCATCCTTGTTATAGGTTTCCTGAAACAGTATATAGGTACCTATTCCGGCATCCTTAA
>CAMALN010000030.1 GCA_945836565.1 uncultured Lachnospiraceae bacterium | reverse complement strand
TGTATAACGAGGGACTGTTTGATTTTGAACACAAAAAGGAGATTGTCAAATATCCAAAGACTGTAGGAATTGTAACAGCAGCTACGGGTGCAGCGATTCAGGATATAAGGAATGTTGCCAGAAGACGAAACCCGTATGTACAGCTTGTACTTTATCCGGCTAAGGTTCAGGGTGAGGGCGCAGCAGAAACTATCGTAAAGGGTATCCAAACCTTGGATGCTATGGGAGTAGATACAATAATTGTGGGCAGAGGCGGTGGCTCGCTCGAGGACCTGTGGGCATTCAATGAGGAGATAGTAGCGAGGGCTATATATAATGCTAAAACCCCTATCATCTCGGGTACGGGACATGAGGTGGACACTACGCTTGCTGATTATGCAGCTGATCTTAGGGCACCTACTCCTTCGGCGGCGGCAGAGCTTGCCATACCGGATGTGATGGAATCAGTGAACAAATTACGTGTATTAAGAAGAAATCTGGATTCAGGGATGGTGAATAAGCTAAGACTGATGCAGTCGAGATTGGAAGCATATCAGATTAAGCTTGAAAAGCTTTCACCTGAACAGAAGCTTAAGGATAATAATATTAGATTGGCAGATCTGTATGACAGACTTCAGCTTGGTATGAATGGCAAATACGATAAGTCAAAGCATAAGTATGAGATATTGCTTGCCAGATTAAATGCACTTTCACCTACTGCAAAGCTGGTAGGTGGATTTGGTTACATTGAAGCGAAGGATATGCCTCTTACCTCTATAGAAGATGTAGAGGTTGGAGATAATATAAGCATCACCGTACATAACGGTGTAGTAAATGCTGTGGTAGCAGGGAAAGAAATAAGATAAGAAGGAATAATAGATGGAAGATAAGAACGATATTGTTATAGAGGAAGCATTTAAGAGACTTGAAGAGATAAATGCTGGATTAGAATCTCCGGACACAGGCCTTAAGGAAGCACTTGCACTGTATGCGGAGGGTGTGAAGCTTGCGGCTGCATGTAAGGAGAATCTCGAGGGCGTGGAAAAGGAGATACGCATATTAAATGAAGTATAGTGCTGAAAATATAGAGAATATAATATACAGATACCTTCCGGAAGAGGAGGGTTATCCGGTTAGCTGTATCAGGGCGATGAATTATGCCTACAAGGCAGGCGGAAAGAGACTTCGTCCTATGATGATGAGGATGTGCTATGATATGTACGCAGACGAGGCAGATGGTGTTATCGAGCGTTTTATGGCAGCTATAGAGATGATACACACCTACTCGCTCATACATGATGATCTTCCGGCACTTGACAATGATGATTTAAGACGAGGCAGACCAACTGTACACAAGGCTTTTGGTGAGGATATGGCTATTCTTGCCGGAGATGGTCTGCTTAACTATGCATTTGAGACGGCGGCAGGAGCATTTGCCATAAGACCGGGAGATGTATCGGTAGAGAATGCATTTGCCGTGTTGGCAGCAAAGCCGGGTATATATGGTATGATAGGCGGACAGACTTTAGATGTGGAGAAAACCGGAGAAAGCCTTAGCAGTGATGAGTTAGTATATATTTATGAGAACAAGACGGCTGCACTCATAGAGGCAGCTATGATGATAGGCGCCTATCTGGGCGGTGCAGCCGCAGAGGATATAGAACGCATACAGAAGATTGCGGTATGTGTAGGTATGGCATTTCAGGTACAGGATGACATACTTGATATCGAGGGTGAACAGGAGGTGCTTGGCAAACCTGTTTGTTCAGATGAGAAAAATGACAAATATACGTATGCTACTATATATGGCTTGGATAAAGCAAAGGAATATGTAGAAACTAAATCTATGGAGGCATATGAGCTTATAAAGGCACTCGATGCAAAGCATGATGAGGCAAAGCAGGCTCTTATGGAGCTTACGGTAAAGCTTATACATAGGAACAGATAAGGTACCGAATATTATAGGGATATTGAAGATATGAAGAAGACAGACAACAATTGCATATCTGTATTGGATAAGATAAAAAAAGAAAATGACATAAAAAGTATTCCCAGTTCGGAATATGGCTTGCTTGCACAGGAGATAAGAGATTATCTGATAGAGAAGGTTAGTGAGAAGGGTGGACACCTTGCATCTAATCTTGGTTCGGTTGAGCTTACGATGGCATTACACCTTGTTATGGATTTCCCGGAGGATAAGCTTGTGTTTGATGTAGGACATCAGTCATATACACATAAGCTTTTGACAGGTAGAAGAGAGGGTTTTGAGACACTTAGGGAATATGGAGGCATGAGCGGCTTTCCTAAGACAAAGGAAAGTCCATGTGATGTATTTAATACAGGACATAGCTCTACAAGTATATCGGCGGCACTTGGTTACGCAGTTGCCAGAGATATAAGAGGCGGTAGAGAAAAGGTAGCAGCCATAATAGGTGACGGTTCGCTTACCGGTGGTATGGCATATGAGGCTTTAAATTCGCTTGCACAGGAGAAGACAGGCATGGTTGTCATATTAAATGACAATGAGATGTCTATCGATAAGAATGTCGGCGGACTGTCAAAATACTTAAATGAGCTTAGAGTAAGCACTGCATATAATGAACTAAAGTCCGGTGTCGAAAATAGTCTCTTGTCGTCGAAAGCAGGAACAAGGGTTGCGAAAACCATAAAGAAATCCAAGGACAATATCAAGGGCTTTTTCGTACCGGGCATGTTTTTCGAACAGCTTGGACTTACTTATGTCGGACCTATCGACGGACACGATATAGATACAATGGTGAAGACCTTAAAGAAGGCATTTCAGCTGGATAAGCCGATTATTATTCACGTTAAGACCAAGAAGGGTAAGGGCTATGGATATGCTGAGCGGCATCCGGAATATTTCCATGGCATAGCACCGTTTGATCCAGCGACGGGAAAGCTTATAGATAAGAAAAAGAGTAGCACATATACAGATATTTTTTCGAAGAAGCTTGTCGAGATGGCAGGCGAGCATAAGGATATAGTGGCTATCACGGCGGCTATGTCAGTGGGGACGGGTTTGAACCGATTCCAGGCAGAGTATCCGGAGCGTTTCTTTGATGTGGGTATAGCTGAACAGCATGCGGTAACATTTGCAGCAGGGCTTGCTGCAGCAAATGTAAGACCGGTTGTTGCCATATATTCTTCGTTCCTGCAGAGAGCCTACGATCAGATACTTCATGATGTGTGTCTGCAGAAGCTGCCTGTTATATTTGCAATAGACAGATCAGGTCTGGTAGGAAAGGATGGAGAGACACATCAGGGCATATATGACATATCATATCTGTCGCATCTGCCGCATATGGTTGTGATGGCACCGAAGAACAGATATGAGCTTATGGATATGATGGAATATGCATATACTCTTGATGTGCCGGTTGCCATAAAATATTCGAGAGGCTCAGCGAGCAAGGTACTGGCTGAGTATAGAGAGAAGCTTGAGCTTGGCAAGAGTGAGATGATTTCTAAGGGACAGGATGTAGGTATTATCTCCGTAGGCAATATGATGGATGAGGCAGTAGCACTTAAGGCTATGCTTGAAGCAGAGGGCATCACGCCGTCTCTGGTCAATGCGAGATTCGTATCCTGTGTTGACAGGGATATGCTGCGGGAATTGTGTGAAAACTCAAAGGTTATAGCGGTTATGGAAGAAAATATATCAAAGGGCGGCTATTGCCAGATGGTTGCCTCGGACATGGCTTTGTTAGGATGTAAGGATACTGCTTTAGTGGATGGCAGCATAGCTGAACCTTACGTGGAGCAGGGCGATGTATCTAAGCTGCGGTCTGTACTGGGTATAGATGCGGCAGGAATGTATGATAAGATTATGAAAGCATTGCAAAGGTGAGATATGAAGGCGGCAAAAGAGAGATTGGATGTGCTTTTAGTCGAAAGAGGGCTTGCGGCTTCCAGAGAGAAGGCAAAGGCCATTATAATGTCCGGTATAGTCTATGTAGACGGAAATAAGGAGGACAAGGCAGGAAGCACATTTCCGACAACAGTAGATATAGTAGTAAAAGGAAACACACTTAGATATGTAAGCCGTGGCGGTCTTAAGCTTGAGAAGGCTATGAATAATTTTGGCTTGAGACTTGATGAAATGGTATGTATGGATGTAGGTTCATCTACGGGAGGCTTTACCGATTGTATGCTTCAGAATGGTGCGGTAAAGGTATATGCGGTAGATGTAGGACACGGACAGCTTGACTGGAAGCTTAGAAATGATGAGCGTGTTGTATGTATGGAGAAAACCAACATACGCTACGTGACTCCGGAGGATATAGATGACAGGATTGATTTTGCATCTATTGATGTGTCATTTATATCACTCACCAAGGTTTTAGGTCCGGTGAAGGAGCTTCTGACGGATGAGGGAAGGATAGTGTGCCTTATCAAGCCACAATTCGAGGCCGGCAGGGAAAAGGTTGGCAAGAAGGGCGTAGTCAGGGACAAAAATGTTCACAGTGAGGTTATACGTATGGTTGTAGACTTTGCGAAGAGCATAGACCTTACACCGCTTAAGCTTGATTTTTCACCTGTGAAGGGACCGGAGGGTAATATCGAATACCTTCTGTATCTGGCGAAGAATATAGCTTCTGAATCAGAAGAGATAACAGTGATAGATGATGCATATATAGACAAAATTGTTGAGGATTCTCATATAATACTTGAGAAGAAGGAAGTAAAGGATGAATAGCTTTCTGATATTTGCTAATCCTGATAAGGATAATGATCTGGGACTTAGTAATGAATTGGTTAATTACATAGAGAGTAAGGGCGGACGCGCGAGAATTGTAGTAGATGAGTTCTCGGCTATTGTGCCTGAAGCAAAGCTGCAGGATATAGATGCTGTGATTGTACTCGGCGGTGACGGGACTATGCTTCGTGCAGCACATTATATCGGCGAAAGCGGCATTCCGCTTATGGGTATCAATCTCGGGACCTTGGGATTTTTAACAGAGATTGAGCAGTCAAATGCAAGAAATGCCATAGACAGATTATTCGACGAGAGCTTTAGCATAGAGGAGCGTATGATGTGCGAGGGTCTGATAGGTGGCAGTTGCTATAACGCTCTCAATGATATCGTTATTTCCAGAGCCGGCTTCTCGCGTGTAATAGGTCTTAAAATATACGTGAACGGACAACTGCTGGATACCTATGAAGCAGACGGTGTTATAGTGGCTACACCAACAGGCTCTACAGGATATAATCTGTCTGCCGGAGGACCGATAGTAAGTCCAAAGTCTAAGGCAATACTTGTTACGCCTATTTCACCGCATTCACTTACTGCCAAAAGCGTAGTGTTTGATACGGATGCCGTGATTGAGATAGAGATAGTAAAACAGAGAAAGACTCAGGATAAGGAAGCTATTGTATCAGTGGATGGCGTTCAGAGTGCAGAGCTTTCCGCAGGGGATATGATAAAGGTTGCAGTATCGGATATCAAGGTACGATTTATCAAGCTGTATGATATGAATTTCTATAGAGTATTGCGAGACAAGATAGGAGGCGGCAATCAATGAAGAACAAAAGGCAGGAAGCCATATTGTCTATAATTTCAAGCCGTTCGGTAGATACTCAGGAGGAGCTTGCCAGACTCTTAAATGAACAAGGGTTAAGTGCCACGCAGGCAACCATTTCAAGAGACATAAGAGAGCTTAAGCTGGACAAGATTTCAGATGGAATTGGTGGACGCAGATACGCTGTGGGTGGAAGAGACAGCTCTAAAGGTATCAGCAGCTATAAGCATGTGCTTAACAGCGGAGTTATCTCTATAGAGCATTCTGAGAATATAATAGTTATCAGAACCGTATCCGGTATGGCGATGGCGATAGCCGCTGTTATAGATAATCTTACCGTTGATGAAATCATGGGATGTATAGCCGGTGATGATACTATATTTGTGGCGATAAGACATAAGGAGCAGGCTGCAAATGTCATCGAGCTGCTTCGCTCGTCTGATGGCTTGCATATGAAAAAGATGTGATAAGCATACGGAGGAAGAGATATGTTATTGCATATGCATATCAGTAATATAATACTGATAGATGATTTGAGTATAGATTTTTTTGATGGCTTGAATATCCTGACCGGTGAGACAGGTGCAGGAAAATCCATTATAATAGGCTCACTCGGAATAGGCTTGGGAGGCAAATTCTCCAGAGATATATTGAGGGATGAGGATAAGGATGGAGTAGTAGAGCTTTTGTTTTCCGTAGAAAGTGATGGTCTTAAGAAAAAGCTCGGGGAACTTAATATAGATGCAGGGGACGGAGAGCTTCTGATATCAAGGAGGCTTGTTGCGAACGGAAGAAGTGTCAATCGCATAAATGATGTGGTTGTTACTACTGCAAAGCTTAAGGAGGTAACTGCATTATTGCTTGATCTGCATGCGCAGCACGAGCAGCAGACTCTGCTTAAGGTATCAAAGCATCTTGAAATAATTGACAGCTTCGGCGGAGAAGCTATAGCCGTACTAAAGGCTGAGGTATCAAGGCTTTACAGAGAGTACCGTGATATAAAGGAAGAGCTTGAAGGCTCAGCTATGGATGAGATTGAGAAGAATAAAAGAAGGGATTTTCTGGAATATCAGATATCGGAGATAAATGCGGCAAAGCTTGTAGCAGGAGAGGATGAAGCGTTAGAGATATTATACAAAAAGCTTAAGAATGCAAAGGAGCTGCTTACACTTTCGGGAGAAATATACGAGCTTACCGGATATGATTTCGGACGTTCGGGTGCAGGAGAGATGATAGGCAGAGCTCTTGAAAATATGAGAAGAGTTGCAGAGCTTGACGAGGATGCTGAGAATCTTAAGGCTGCATTGACAGATATCGACAGTATATTAAATGACTTTAACAGTGAGCTTTCAGCATACATGAAGAGTATGGATATAGACGAGGAGACTCTTCACGAGACTGAATTAAGACTTGATTTAATCAATTCATTAAAGGCAAAATACGGCAAAAGCATACCTGATATATTGGAAAATCTTGGAAGGCTTGAACAAGAATATAAAAAGCTTGAGGATTATGATGAATATATAAACGCACTTGAGGGAAAACTGAGAGATGTAGAAGCAAAGCTTGGTGAAAGCTCAGACAAGCTTACTTTATGTAGAAAGAATTTTGCGGTAAAGCTATGCGGGCTTGTTAAGGAAGCTCTTACTGAGCTTAACTTTCCTGCTGTCGAATTTGATATGGAGTGGAAGAAGCTTGCGGATTTTTCGACAAATGGAAACGATCAAGCGTGCTTTGTGATATCGACAAATGTCGGAGAGCCGATAAGACCGCTTTATGAGGTTGCCTCCGGTGGTGAGCTTTCGCGTGTTATGCTTGCCATAAAAGCAACCTTTGCAGGTGAGGACGATACACCAACACTTATATTTGATGAAATTGATGTCGGAATAAGCGGAAGGACAGCACAGAAGGTTGCAGAGAAGCTTTCTGTAATAAGTAAATCACACCAGGTTATCTGTATCACGCATTTACCACAGATTGCAGCTATGGCTGACACCCATTTTTGTATAGAAAAGAATGTGGAAAATAATAAAACCTTTACCAATATAAGGAAGCTTGATAAGGAAGAGGAGATAAGAGAGATATCGAGACTTCTGGGTGGTGCATCCATAACGGAAGCGACACTTGCTTCTGCTAAAGAGATGAAGGATTTGGCAGATAAAGCAAAATTAAACTGATTATTTGGAGGCACCGCAACTGATAATAAGAGTACAGGGAATGTACTCTTATTTTTTTAGGGGAGGTAAGCTTATGTCTGATAAGACCACGAAGAGATACAGAATATTCTTAGGAATATGTCTTTCGGTTATATTTACTTTGATTGCTATAGCGGTAGGACTTGGCTCGTACAGATGCGTCAATGAGATAAACAGGACAAAGCCAAGCGTAGCATATGATATAAATGATGTAAATTATAAGGTATACCCTTCAGGTGAACCTATAGGGATATATGTGAAGACAAAGGGCGTTATGGTAACCACTGTTTGCTCGTTTGTAAATTCGGATGGAGTAAAGGTGTCACCATGTGAGGATGTAGTGCAAAAAGGAGATTATATAAGTAAAATCGATGGTGTTGATATAGAGAACAAGGCTGATTTTATGGATAAGCTTGCGAAGGCCGGCGATAAGGAGATTTGTCTTGACCTTTTTAGAGACAATATAAGACATAAGCTTAAGGTAAGAGCACAAAAGGCACAGGATGGCACATACAAGCTCGGAATATGGATAAAGGATGATATATCAGGCATAGGAACGTTGACCTTTGTTGACAAGACCGGCTTTGCTGCATTGGGACACAGTATAAATGATATCGATACAGGAGAGATATTCAGAATATCGGAGGGAGCAATATATAATGCAAAGCTTATGAATATTAGAAAACCGGAAGAAAATACTCCGGGCAGACTGGAGGGAATCATAGATTATGCTCCGGAGAATATGATAGGTAAGGTGAGTGCGAACGAGTATTATGGTATATCAGGTTATCTTACGTCAAATTATCATGGTGAGATAGATGACGAATGGGTAGGACTCGGAACAAAGGATGATATATGTATAGGAGAAGCATATATTATATCGTGTGTAAGTGGCAAACGGGAAAAATACACTGTGATGATAGATAAGATAAACCTTGATGCAAGTAAAAAAGAGAAAAATATAGAAATACATGTTACTGATGAAAGGCTGCTTGATATGACAGGGGGAATAGTGCAGGGTATGAGCGGAAGCCCGATTATACAAAATGGTAAGCTTATAGGCGCTGTAACCCACGTTTTTGTAAATGATTCGAGCAGGGGATACGGAATCATGATAGAGGAAATGCTCAAATAATGTATATTTAAGAAAAAATCAATTCGGTATAGAATTTTCAATGCTGTGGTGCTATAATCTGCTTAACTGTAGTCATTATTTTTTGAGGAGAAATGCCATGATATTAATTGATACTCAAAAGGAAGAGTTCAAAAGACTCAAGGATATAAGAATATTTGGAAAAGACGATAATGATAATGCAATCAATAGGGATTTACTCGTTATAGGTCTCGGGGGAATTGGCGCAAGTGTATTATGTAGTCTTAAGAGCATGCTGATGAATGAAATCACATACGAGGATAATATCAATTATCTTCTTATCGATTCAGATATTCCGGCTATGCAGCAGACTATAGAGGACAGCAAGGAGGGCTTTGGTCTAAATGCTCTTGAGGTCATAAGTATATACCGACCAAATCTGGCAAATATTTTGTCGAATGGTATCGAGGCTAACCCAAAGGGACCTGAGCTTGCGAAGTGGATGAGAAGAGATTTTCCTGCTATAGGCATAGGTACTGAAGGCGCCGAGGGTAACAGGCAGATAGGAAGACTTATGTTCTCAAATGCTTATGAGGACATGAGAATTATGCTTTTTGAAAAGCTCGAGGAGATATATAATCGTTCAGAAGGCCATAAGCTTGATGTGCTTATAGTATCAAGTGTTGCCGGAGGTACCGGAAGTGGTATACTTGCAGACGTTACATATAATATCAAAGCATTTGCCAAATCCAGAAAATGGACTAATTTCAGAATAGGAGGATGTCTGTTGCTTCCTGATGTTCTCTTCGCAGATAAGGAAATCATGAAAAATGAGGAATTGGTTTCGCGTCTTAATGCCAATGGATGTGCTACACTTAAGGAGATTGATTATCTCATGCGTGTTGCAAACAGAGGAGAGGGATATGTATTCGAAAGCTGTGGTCACAGACTAAGCATGAAGGAAAATATATTTGATGCCTGTATGCTGGTTTCGGGTAAGAAGGACGAACAGGGATATGTTCCTGTTCATATGATATGCAGTGATGTGGCATATTTCATCCGAAAGCTTGCAAGCAACAAATATATCGGTCAGGCTGACAGTGAAGGACGAAGAAGACTCCTTAGAGATAATTTCTTCGACCATGAGGGCGAGGGTTATTTCAAGGTAGTAAACGAAGCAGATTATAAGATTCCTATCAAGGAGATAGAGAATATATGTGAATATGAGATATACAAGCAGGCAAGGGATATGCTTTATAAGAGGACTGACCTTGAGGAAAAGCTTGATAAGGATATGGGAGCTTGCTTTATAGAGCTTACCGAATTCTTTAATGGTAAGCCGGGAGATGAAGTTAAGCTTAGCATAAATGGTGTGATAAAGCCTGCTCAGTTTGAACGCCCGAGCTATAAGCTTATCAAGAAGGGTATGGATGACCTCAGAACCATTCTTCCAAGACAGCTTTCCCGTCTTAGGGATGAAACACCGGTATTTACCAAGTCTATTAAGAATAAGCTTTGTACATCAATAGACGAATATGTAAATAAGTATATGAGAGAATATGGTCCGTATATCACCTTATATATGATAGGTGCGAGTGGAACCGGTGATAATGCTGTGGATGGTGGTATTATATCCAGACTCAAGAGACTTGAAGGACTTATGAATAAATTCAAGCCTACAGGAGAGTATGAACGTATAGTATCTTCTATAACTGATATGGTGTCGAAGAGATTTTTTGCTTTTCCTGCTGCAAAGAGAGAGACTGAGAACGGGTATTATGATGCTATGATTAAGGATGCTATGGAAAAGGAGCGTGTTATTATCATAGACGGTATGAATACTCATGATGTAATAGGTGATGCCATAAGACTTTTAAGGCAGAAGGCAGAGCACATAGACGAGGTATATACTCCTTTCGGACAGGATTTGGAGCTTGCTATGTCGGATCTTGCCAATCAGGGAAATAAGGTTTCGGGATATCTCCTCAAGGGTAATAAGAGACATGAGTTTTTGCCTAGTGATTATATAACTGATGACAGGATAGAAGAGGTGAGAAAAGGACTTGTAAGACTTTTGGTTGAGCATGAGGGAGATATTGACAGCGGCAGACCGGTAAATGTTAAGGACTATATGGAGAAGCTCTATAGGGGCGCACTCATAGGTATAGGTGCATATGCTCCTGAAAAGCTCCTTACAGTATCCTTTGCAGATGAAAATCCTACCTTGCAGGAGCTTAATATGATGTATGTGGCTTCAGAAAATGATGTAAGGGATGAGGTTATGCATAAGGCAGCAAAGGCATTTGTTGAGGGTGCTTGGGAGAAGACTCAAAAGAAGCAGCTTTGTATACTTAAGGAGGATTACAAGGATAGTGCCAAGAATAGAAAATTTATCTCGCTTCCGGAGGCTATGCCACACTTCAGCCGTGCTATAAAGGATATTCTGGTTGAAGAACCTTATAATGAGAGGGAGGATACCATAGCTACAAACCTTGGTGAAATAGAGATTACTGTGGATGATATATTCATTGGCGTTCCTCTGTCAGCACTTGCCTGTGCAGAGGATATGCAGCATGCTTATGATGCAGTAGATATAAACGATTATAAGGGACTTCATACAGATGAGGTTGGAAAGGATATGAGAAGCTATCCTAACCTGCTGTGATAAACACAAAAATATTACATAAAAAAAGGGAATTCTACAAAGAATTCTCTTTTTTTATGCTCGTACAATGTCAAAAA
>CAMALN010000029.1 GCA_945836565.1 uncultured Lachnospiraceae bacterium | reverse complement strand
CATTCGCCCAGTACCATCCATACGTGTCCGGACATACTCATAATGTCACCGGCACGCCAGTCAACAACATAAGCTGACGGGGTATAACTGCCCCATCCATAGGATGAAAAGGTTTGAGCCATCTTTGCGGCCTTCATAACATAACCTTCCTCTTTCTCGGGGAATATATTGTATATGAGCCAGCCGATATATCCGGAACAGTCTAAACCATCGTGTATCTGATAGTAAGTATCCTTAAAATTATAAGATGCATCCTGTGTGGCGGCAAATTCTGCCCAGCGGGGACTTACTCCAATCGTCACAGCTTCTATACCGGCAGCTGT
The DNA here is from genome assembly GCA_945836565.1 of uncultured Lachnospiraceae bacterium. GTDB lineage: Bacteria > Bacillota > Clostridia > Lachnospirales > Lachnospiraceae > Coprococcus_C. The sequence goes on along the minus strand of CAMALN010000029.1, from coordinate 11,240 downwards.
ATCTTCTTCATTCCAACCACCGCCCCATACATACATCGTCTGCCCTAATGGCAAAAATGCAGTCTGAAGCAGCCTACGAAGAGAAGGCTCTTCATTAACAGAAGCTGTGGCTTCGGTAAGGGACTGTTCAGTAGTAGCTTCTGAAATTTCTAAAGTGGCTGTTGTGATATCAAATTCTGATATTTGTTCGGTGTTTTCATTAGAAAGCACCTCTGTCGAAGAGCCACAGGTTGTATCAGAATTACTCGTTGAATTTGAAAAATTACACCCTGAAAACAATATACAAGATATAATCAATGCACCTAATACAAAATTTTTTCTCATATAACAAGTCCTTCCGCAATCATAATATTTAACCATAACATAATGTTTAACACAGTTTCCTAACATATTCATATGTGAATATTTTGTGAAATATGAAATTATTCTACCATATATTTCTACATGTGTGGTATTTTATAGAGAAAATATACTTGCAAATAGTATAATAATAGTATATAGAAAACATAGACTGCTTATGGAAGCGTTATGGCAATATAAGTACATATGTAAAGTTATTCTGAATCAGGAGGAACTATGTTACAGTTAAAGAAAATCGTTAAGGATTACGCTACGGGTGATATCACGGTTCATGCACTTAAAGGAATAAGCGTTAATTTTAGACCGAATGAATTCGTGTCTATATTAGGCCAGTCCGGTTGTGGTAAGACCACCTTACTTAATATCGTAGGTGGGTTGGATCAGTATACAAGCGGAGATTTGGTTATTAAGGGCAAATCAACGAAGGAATACAAGGACAGAGACTGGGATGCGTACAGAAACCACAGTATAGGCTTTGTGTTCCAGAGCTACAATCTTATCATGCATCAGACGGTTCTGCAGAATGTTGAGCTTGCGCTGACACTTTCCGGTGTATCCAAGGCAGAACGCAGAAGGCGTGCCAAGGAGGTATTAGAGAGAGTAGGTCTTGGCAATCAGTTGAACAAGAAGCCAAACCAGATGTCAGGTGGTCAGATGCAGAGAGTGGCTATAGCCAGAGCACTCATCAATAATCCGGAGATTTTGCTTGCGGATGAGCCTACCGGAGCGCTTGATACAGAGACAAGTGTGCAGATAATGGAGCTCTTGAAGGAGATAGCAAAGGACAGACTTGTAATCATGGTTACTCACAATCCGGAGCTTGCCGAGCAGTATTCTACCAGAATTATAAGACTTCTCGATGGTGAGATTAAGGATGATTCAGCACCATATTCTGATGAGGAAGCAACTAAGGAAAATGAGGAATACATCAAGGCGGCAGAGAAGCTTTCTGCTAAGGAGGCTAAGAAGAATGCAAAGCTTAACAGGATGTCCTATACGACGGCACTCGGCTTAAGCTTCAAGAATCTTCTCACCAAGAAGGGAAGGACGATTCTAACTTCCTTCGCAGGCTCAATAGGTATAATAGGTATAGCACTTATTCTTTCACTTTCAGACGGATTCAGAAAATATATAAAGAATGTGGAGGAGGATACCCTGTCTACATATCCACTTCAGATTACAGACGAAAGCGTGGATATGAACTCACTTATGATGAGTATGATGGGAAAGTCACCTGACAGTGGTGTAGAACATGACCTTGATAAGATATATTCCAACAATATGGTTGGAGATAATATAAGGACCATGCTTGGAGAGGTTAAGATAAATGATATGATTTCATTTAGGGATTATATCGAAGAAGGCGAAGGTCATGATATGTATGACTATGCAAGTGACATTATGTATACCTACGGCATAACCATAAATGCATATAAGGATGCACCTGATGAGGAGCTGTACAGGGTTAATCCGAGTACAGTGTTTGATAATATAGGCTTTGGTACCATGGCAGAGATGTCAAATCTTGGTATGGCATCACAGAGTGCGACGTCTGTTTGGTCGCAGATGATATCAAATGATGAGCTTTTGCATAATCAGTATGACCTTGTTGCAGGAGAGTGGCCAAGCAGCTATGATGAGGTAGTGCTTGTTGTTACTAAGAATAACGAGATTACAGATTACGAATTATACTCACTTGGAATAAGAGATATATCTGAGCTTCAGCAGATTATGGCAGCATCATTTAAGGGAGAGGTTGTAAATTTTGACAATACCTCGTATACATATGATGAGCTGCTTGCTCTCACCTTCAAGGTACTTCCTTCATCCAGCTACTATAAGTATAATGACGAAGACGGAACCTTTACGGATATGAGTGATGATGATGAATTCGTAAAGCAACAGCTTGAAAAGGAAGGCGTTACAATCAAAATATCCGGTATAGTTCGTGCAAGTGAGAATGCTACTGTTCACTCTATCACAACTCCTATAGGCTATACAAAAGAGCTTGTTGATTATCTGATAGATATGGCGAAAAACAGCGAGGTTGGAAAGGCTCAGCTTGAAAATCCGGAGATAAATGTACTAACCGGCTATGAATTCGGTGCAGACATCGAGGAGGAGTCGCTCAAGGAGAAGGAACAGGAGAGTCAGGAGTTTCTGGCGGCAATGGGACTTGTAGGAAAGACCGATGAGGAAATTGCCGAGTATATGTCGCAGCTTCCGCCGGAGCAGCTACAGCAGGTTATGCTGGCTATGATGGAAAGCAGTGAAAAGGAATCATCGGGACTTTCACTGTCAGAGCTTAAGGATATGGCTGATGCCACACTCGAGGACAATCTTATAGCTATGGGAGTAGCGTACGAGAATGATCCGAAGATTATAAGCATATATCCTGTTGATTTTGAATCAAAGGAAAAAATTATAGAAATTATAGATAATTATAATGATATGGTTAAGGCAGCCGGAGAGGATGAAAAGGAGATAACCTATCAGGACATGGTAGGAACCATGATGTCTTCTGTAAGTACTATTATAAATGCTATATCATATGTGCTTATGGCATTCGTAGCGATATCATTGGTTGTATCTTCTATTATGATAGGAATTATAACCTACATTTCAGTACTTGAGAGAACCAAGGAAATCGGAGTACTTAGAAGTATCGGTGCATCAAAGAAGGATGTATCGAGAGTATTTAATGCAGAGACTATGATTATAGGCTTTACTGCCGGTATGATGGGAATAATAGTCACTATATTGTTGAACTTCCCGATAAATGCAATCATTAAGGCAGTTGCGGGCTTGGAGAATATCGCCAAGCTTCCGGCAGCAGGTGCTGTGATACTTGTTATAATAAGTGTAGTTCTTACTACAATCGGTGGTCTTATTCCATCGCGTTATGCTGCTAAGAAGGACCCGGTTGAGGCACTTAGGTCAGAATAAATTATTAATATGCTATAAGGAAGGGGAGACTGGATATCAGTCTCTTTTTCTTTACAAAGTGTTATCCAAGTGATATTCTAGACATACTATTGAATCATAATGGAATAACTATGTGAATTTATAATATAAAGCAAATGGGAGATTGTTATGAAAGTATTGGTAACAGGTGTTGCGGGCCAGTTGGGCCATGACGTTATGAATGAACTTCACAAGAGAGGATATGAAGGCGTAGGCTCTGATATAGCGCTGTCCTATGCAGGAGCTGCTGATGGCACAGCCGTATGTACGATGCCGTATGTTCAGATGGATATAACAGATGCCGATGCTGTGGAGAAGAGTATTACAGCTTGTGCACCGGACGTTGTGGTACACTGCGCAGCATGGACAGCGGTGGACGCAGCGGAGGATGAGGAGAATAAGCCTAAGGTTAAGCTCGTAAATGTTGTGGGTACGGAAAATATTGCAAAGACATGTAAGAAGCTTGACTGCAAGATGGTTTATATATCTACGGATTATGTGTTTAACGGACAGGGAGATAAGCCTTGGGAGCCGGATTGCAAGGACTATGCACCGCTTAGTGTGTATGGAGAGACTAAGCTTCAGGGTGAGCTTGCGGTATCAGAGCTTTTAGACAAATATTTCATAGTGAGAATTGCATGGGTATTTGGCGTGAATGGAAATAATTTCATCAAAACCATGCTTAAGCTTGGAAAGACACATGATTCATTAAGGGTTGTATCGGATCAGATAGGAACACCGACATATACCTATGATTTGGCGAGACTTCTTGTTGATATGATAGAGACGGATAAGTATGGCTACTACCATGCGACGAATGAGGGCGGATACATTTCCTGGTATGAATTTGCTTGCGAGATATTTAAGCAGGCAGGGTATGCTACCAAGGTGTCGCCTGTTACTACAGCGGAATATGGTGTATCAAAGGCTGCCAGACCATTTAACAGCAGACTTGACAAGTCAAAGCTTGTCGAGGCAGGGTTTGAACCTCTTCCGACATGGCAGGATGCACTTGAGAGATACATTAAGGAGATTGAATATTAATCAACCTATTAATTGACATACAAGGAGAAAGAGCAATGGATATGAAGAGAAGTGATTATTTATCTTGGGATCAGTACTTTATGGGTATTGCGATTATGTCTGCGCAGAGAAGCAAGGATCCAAACACTCAGGTTGGAGCCTGTATAGTAGATGGAGATAATCGTATTCTGTCTGTTGGCTACAATGGCATGCCTTCGGGGTGCAATGATGATGACATGCCATGGAGCAGAGAAGGCAGTGCACTTGATAGCAAGTATTTCTTCGTATGTCATGCTGAGTTAAATGCTATACTTAATTATAGAGGAAACAGCTCACTTAAGGGTGCGAGGTGCTATGTGACCTTATTCCCGTGTAATGAATGTGCTAAGGCGATTATTCAAAGCGGAATATCCGAGGTTATATATATGCAGGATAAGTACAGTGATTCTGAGAGTACAATTGCCTCGAAGAAGATGTTTGATATGGCAGGGGTTAAATATACATTATATGATAACCACCACAAGAGGATTGACTTCGAGATTTAATATGTATAGAACCCATATGGGTAGATAATATTTGGGTATCAGATAAGATATCGATTAAGACATTTAGAAAACAAGGAAGACATATTATGGAAGACAGAAACAAAAAGTCGGTAGATATGACATTTTCCGCATTGTACAGCTTTGTCCTTAATACAAATGTAAAAAGTGTTTCGGGAATATTTGGTATAGGCTTAAGCATAGCGGCTATTGTTATATTGATAATCTATTGGAATAGTCTTAGGTCAAGCAGCCGGGTAATGTATATCATAGTTGCACTTTCGTTTACGGTGATTAACCCCACACTTCTTGCATTTAAGGCATGGAAGCAGCTTAAGCTGAATCCGTTTTATAAAAAGCCGATTGAATATGAGTTTACAGATGAAGGAATAACTGTAAGACAGGGAGAGGCAGAGCAGGCCATAAAGTGGGAGAATATCTGCAGGCTTATGATGACAAAATCTATGCTTGCGATATACACCAGCAGAATTCATGCATTTGTTATTCCGCTTTCTGCTCTTGGTGATGATAAGGCAAGGATAATCTCTAGGATAGTATCCTTTACGGGAGAATACAGACCGGCAGTAAGCAGGAGTCTGAAGCAGTATCAGAGCGGAAAGGGTATATAATAATGGCTGAGATTGTAAGACAGTGGGAAAGCAATAGTGTTGAGGATACCTTTGAGATAGGAAGGCAGCTTGCGTCAGAGAGTAGTGCCGGTGATGTATACTGTCTTGACGGAGACTTAGGAACCGGGAAGACAGTATTTGCACAGGGCTTTGGTGCGGGGCTTGATATAGAGGAACCGATAAACAGTCCAACGTTTACTATTTTAAAGGAGTATCATGACGGAAGACTGCCTTTGTATCATTTTGATGTATACAGAATCGGCAGCGAGGATGAGATGGACGAGATAGGATATTATGACGCTATCGACGGGGATGGTGTCTGCCTTATAGAATGGTCACAGCTCATACAGGATATATTGCCGGAAAGATATTACAGGATAACCATAGAGAAGGATACGGCAAAGGGCTTTGATTATAGAAATATAACTCTTACTAAAATTTGAGGAGAGAAGGATGAAGATACTTGGAATAGACAGTTCGGGCACGGTTGCAGGTGCGGCTATAGTGGAGGATGATATCGTTGTAGCGGAGTATACCGTTAATTATAAGAAGACTCATTCTGAGACCTTGCTTCCTATGATAGATGAGGTTGTGAGTATGACGGATACAAGGCTTGAGGATATAGATGCGATTGCGATTGCAGCAGGCCCCGGTTCATTTACGGGACTAAGGATAGGGGCTGCTACAGCAAAGGGGCTTGGTCTTGCTCTTGATAAGCCTATCGTGTCTGTACCAACCTGTGAAGGCTTGGCATATAATATGTGGGGCTTTAACGGCTTTGTGTGTCCTATAATGGATGCGAGGAGAAGTCAGGTGTATACGGGAATATATGATCCTGAATGCATGGCAGTTATCATGGATCAGACAGCCATGGGCATTGAGGAGCTTATCGCATATATTGATGAGAATATCTCAGGAGATGATGCGGTCATCTGCTTTGTAGGTGACGGGGTTCCGGTGTACAGGGATATCATAGATGAGAAGCTTGCCTGTGCACATGTCTATGCACCGGCACATATGAACCGGCAGAGGGCGGCAGCAGTTGCCAGCCTCGGTGAAATATATATGAAGCAGGGCAAGTGTGAATCGGCGGATGAGCATAAGCCTATATATCTTAGAAAATCGCAGGCAGAAAGGGAAAGGGAAGCAAGAGTATAATTATGGATGATGCGGACACGTATATTGATTATGTAGAGATTGAGGAAATGTTTGGATATTTTGAAGGTGATGCTGATTCACGGCAGCAGAGGGCGCTGGAGTACGTATCAGCTATCGAGGAAAGCTCATTTGCGGATTGTTGGTCGGCAGAGGAGATTAAGGACACCCTTCAGTATGATTACAATAAGCTATTGATAGCTAAGCATGTTGACGGTAATATCACGGAGGTAGTGGGATATCTTATCTATAATGAGATAGCTGATACCACAGAATTACTCAGAATAGCAGTGGATGAAAATCACAGAGGCAGACACATAGGAAAAATGCTTATGGATAGCTATATTTCGCTCACCTCAGGAAAATGCGAGCATGCCTTGCTTGAGGTCAGAAGTACAAATGTTGCGGCTCGAAGGCTGTATGAGATTGAGGGCTATGAACAGCTTACTATAAGAAAGAAATATTACAGGAATCCGGATGATGACGCTGTAATATATAGAAAAATTTTGAGTTGACATAAAATGACAAAGCTGACATATTTTTTACATTTATATCAAGGACGCTAAAGGTTATAATTAGTCGAAGTGTCTGCTTAGGCAAGGATAAGGATGAAAGGAATAGCTGATATGAATATATTATGTAATATGTGTGGCAAGAATATACCTGTGGAGAATAATATTCCGAGGGAAGATTTTATAGAGATAAATAAGGCGTGGGGATATTTCTCAAAGAAGGACGGTAAGACCTGGAAATTCACAGTGTGTGAGGAGTGCGTGGACAGGCTTGCGGGACAGATGAAGATACCTCATGAGGTATGTGATACGATTGAGCTTGTGTAGCCGGAGAGGCTGGCAGTGATTCACTTACCGAGTCGCTTATAACAGTAGGGAGAGATTGGATGATAGATGTTTGTTTGCTTGGTACGGGAGGGATGATGCCTCTTCCGTACAGAGCGTTGACGTCACTTATGCTTAGGTATAATGGCAGCAATATATTGATAGACTGTGGTGAGGGCACGCAGAATTCGATTCGCCTTCAGCATTGGAGTTTTAATCCGATAGATGTTATATGCATAACGCATTTTCATGCAGATCATATAAGCGGTCTGCCGGGGCTTCTTTTGACTATGGGAAATGCAGAGAGGACAGAGCCGCTTGTTATGGTTGGACCAAAGGGACTTAAGAGGGTGGTCGACTCGCTTAGAATAATTGCCCCGGATTTACCATTTGAGATAGTTTTTATAGAGCTTGAGGATGAGGTGTGCGAGTTAAAGCTTTGCGGACTGAGGATAACAGCATTTAAGGTGAACCATAAGGTCTGCTGCTACGGATATACGGTTGAGCTTGACAGAATAGGTAAATTTGATGTCGAAAAGGCTCGTGCACTTGGACTTCCGGTGAATTACTGGAGTCTTCTGCAAAAGGGACAGACCATAGAGCATGAAGGCAAGACCTATGACAGCAGTATGGTTATGGGTGATGCGAGAAAGGGCCTGAAGCTTACGTACTGTACGGACACCAGACCGACTGAGCTTATAGAGAAGCAGGCTTTTGGCTCAGATTTGTTCATATGTGAGGGCATGTATGGTGAGGATGAAAAGCTTCAAAGTGCACGTGAGAAGAAGCATATGATGATGACGGAGGCGGCGGGCATAGCAAAGCGTGCCGGGGTAAAGGAGCTATGGCTTACACACTTTAGTCCTGCCACTGTGAATCCGGCTGAGTTTGCGGATAAGGTGAAGAGTATATTTGCGGATACGGTATTTCCGAAGGACAGAAGAACTGTGACACTTAAGTTTGAGGATTAGCAACAGGAGTTGGCTATGAAATCATTGTAAGAGGAGGAACGCTTATGAACGAAGTTCATAATTTTGAATGCGTTCCGACGACATGTCATAGAGGGGGACCCACGAAGTGGGGGAGTTGGCTATGACTTACATTGTAAGAGGGGAGGCACATATATGAAGAAGAGAAATTCGTTCATAAAAACCATTACATTGGTTGTCTTTTTTGTGTCTATTATACTTATATATGTGTCACACCTTTCGGATAAGAATGCATATAAAAAAACCAAACCTGATAAGGAAGAATTGGAGTATCTGCTCAACTACGATATGCTGAATGATTATCCCAAATCAGCACGAGATGTCGTGAAGCTTCATTGCAGGTATTCAAAGCTGATATATGGCTGCAACGTGGATGAGGATGTGATATCAATTGTGTGTAGTAAGATGCGCCAATTGTATTCGCAGGAGCTTCTCGCATATAATCCGGCGGCAAATGCAGTCCAAAGGATGAAGAGAGATATAGATAATATGGAAAAAGAGGAAGCAGTATATAGAAGCTTTGCAGTCCCTGAGGCTAGCCAGATACTGTATTACAAGCAGTATGATAAGGATATGGCAAGCATGGAGGTTACAGTCACCATGGGAGCAATGGAGAATGCCGGATACTATTATCAGCAGTATGTGCTGGTTAAGGAAGGCGGATACTGGAAGATACTTGCCTGGGGCGATTCAAAGATGGGCATAAATCATAAGGATTGATTTAAGGAGCGAAAAAATGAGTATAAATATTTTAGCCATAGAGTCATCCTGTGACGAAACAGCAGCGGCGGTAGTTACAGATGGCAGGGTGGTACGTTCAAATGTTATATATTCGCAGATAGATTTACATACGTTATATGGTGGAGTTGTACCGGAGATTGCATCGAGAAAGCATGTGGAGAAGGTCAATCAGGTGATTAAGTCGGCAGTATCCGAGTCCGGACTGGACTGGGAGGATATAGATGCTATAGCCGTAACTTATGGTCCGGGACTTGTTGGTGCGCTTTTGGTAGGAGTCAGTGCGGCCAAGGCTATCGCATATGCAAAGAAAAAGCCTCTCGTGGGTGTGAATCATATAGAAGGTCATATTATGGCAAATATGATAGAACATCCGGACTTAAAACCACCATTTATGTGCATGGTTGCATCAGGCGGTCATTCGCATCTTGTATATGTAAAGAATTATAATGAATTTGAGATAGTGGGCAGAACAAGAGATGATGCCGCAGGAGAAGCATTTGATAAGGTTGCAAGAGCTATCGGACTTGGTTATCCGGGTGGACCAAAGATTGACAAGCTTGCCAAAGAGGGTAATCCGGAGGCTATAGCATTTCCGAGGGCATATATGGAGGATGCACCATATGATTTTTCGTTCAGCGGACTTAAATCAGCAGTGTTGAATTATCTCAATGGCTGTGAGATGAAGCATATCGAATATAACAAGGCTGATGTAGCGGCATCCTTCCAGCAGGCAGTAATCGATGTTCTCACGGATAATTCGGTGAGAGCGGCTAAGGATTATGGCTGCAATATACTTACCTTAGCCGGAGGTGTAGCGTCAAATACTTCACTTAGAGCGCATATGGCTAAGTGCTGTGAGAAGGCCGGTCTTGCATTCTTTCATCCGTCGGGTATATACTGCACGGATAATGCAGCAATGATAGGTGTAGCAGGATATTATGAATATATAAACGGCACAAGACATGGTTTGGACCTGAATGCAGTTCCGAATCTGAAGATAGGTGAGAAGAGGTAGTCTATGAGCAGGGTAACAGCTATAGTATTGGCGGCGGGCACCGGAAGCAGAATGAAGACGGATATGCCAAAGCAGTTCCTTAAATTAGGTGACAGAGAAGTTATAGCATATTCATTGGAGGTCTTTCAGGAGCATCAGTCTATCACTGATATAATATTGGTTACCGGAAGAGAGTACGTTGAATATTGTAAATGTGAAATTGTGGACAGATACGGCCTCGATAAGGTAACTGAGGTTATCTGTGGTGGTGCCCAAAGATATGATTCTGTATATGCAGGATTAAAATGCTGCGGAATGGGGAATGATGATATTGTAATGATACATGATGGGGCCAGACCATTTGTCACTGAGAAGATGATAACTGCTTCGATAGAGTGTATCAGGAATGGAAAAGTAGGCTGCACAGTTGCGGTTCCGTCGAAGGATACAGTAAAGCTCGCATGTGAGATAAACGGAGTTTTAACTGGAAATGAGACTCCGGACAGAAAAAATGTTTACCTGATTCAAACTCCACAAACCTTTAGGACATCTGAGCTTATGAAAGCATACGAGAAGATGTATAATAGCCCGAACCACAATATAACAGATGATACTATGCTGTTAGAACAATATATGGGAGTGAAGAGTGTACTCGTTGAAGGCACCTATGAAAACATTAAATTGACTACTCCTGAGGACCTTTTAATAGCCGAAATTTTTGCTGAAAAAAAGTTGAAAAAATTAAAAAAAATGTGTTGACAACGCAAGGCTAGTTTGTTAATATAATCAAGTCGCTGGAAAAACAGCGATTTTATAATGCGATTAAATATTGTACGTAATCGTTATGGAGAGGTATCGAAGAGGTCATAACGAGGCGGTCTTGAAAACCGTTTGTCCGCGAGGGCACGTGGGTTCGAATCCCACCCTCTCCGTTTACAGCAATGAGCTGTAGATGTTCTATAAGAAAACTTAATATTTTAATAACATGATAACCCTGAAAATTCTTT
>CAMALN010000028.1 GCA_945836565.1 uncultured Lachnospiraceae bacterium | reverse complement strand
TATCGGCACGCGCTAACGCACCTGCAAATAACCGAACAAACGCCGCTTCGCGGCTAGGGTGCTTTGCATCCTTTGTTCTATCCGTTACTGTCTCACATTATAAATATTCCGTATGCAAATCTATGTACAAAAACCTGCCTCAAATATACATCAAATATAAATTTGAGGCAGATCTTACACATCAAACTATGCTTTTATTCTAACTATATCTATACTGTGTACTGGCTTATATTATTTCTAAGCACATTTACCTGACCATCAAGCTCAACACTCGCTGCGGCACTCTCCTCTGCCATAGCCGCTGTGCTCTCAACAGTTCTGCTTATATCTCTGAGTCTGTCGTTTATGCCTGAAAGCTTCTCATCCTGAGTCTTAGCAGCCTGTGCTATCCTGCTCACATCCGTATCAATAGTTGTTGTATGCTCTACTACCTTGCTAAGATACTCTGAGGTTTCATCACCTAAGGTCATACCTCGCTCAACTGCATCCAAAGTATCCTTTATAAGCTCATATGCATCTACTGACGCTTGTGCCGACTGCTCAGCGAGCATCCTGATTTCATCAGCAACAACTCCAAAGCCCAGTCCTGCAGTACCTGCTCTTGAAGCCTCTACCAATGCATTGAGTGACAATATATTTGTCTGCTTTGCAAAACGCTCCATATCGTTGCTTATGCTCTGGATAGATGCTGTAGCCTGCTTGATACGCACAAGGGCGGCATTCAATTCATCCATCTTCTCACGGCTGCTTGCAACAAGCTCTGTAGCATGTCCGCTCTTCTCCTTCGCTCCCATAGCAAGTCCTGTAGACTCCGAAAGCTGTCCGGATATGTCATTTATATAATCGTCGATTTCAGTAACGAGACAGCTCGCCTGAGTTGCTGCCTCTGCGAGATGACTCGACGCCTCAGCTACACTCTGTGACCCTATCTGAAGCTCCTGAGTAACACTTCCAATCTCTGAGAAGGAATCGTTAAGTGCATGTCTAATCTTTCCTATAGATACCTGAAGTGCCTTGAAGTCACCCTCGAACTCTATACCCCTAACCTCTGTGTAATCACCGCTTGCCATCTTCGACAGGCTGGCATCAACCTCACCAATGTATTTGCGAAGGTTAGTACATGCCGTATGTAATGCGTCACATACGATTCCGACCTCATCCTTCTGACCGCTGTATTTTTCAAGTGATTTATCTGCAGACAAATCCATATCGCCAAGCTTCTTTATAGCCTTGCTGATTTTTCCAAGCTGTCCGCTTACAGCTGATAAAATCAAATTAAGTATGATAATGATTACTACACAGTTTATCACACAGCACACACCGGTATATTTCTTTACCTTCTTTAGCTCGCTGTATACATCTTCCTTATCGTCACGAATAGCAAACATCCAGTCTCTGTCAGTAAGATAATTGTATACCAATACAATCTCCTTGCCCTCGCTGTCCACATATTCATACATACCTGTGGTGTCAGCCTTTCCCGACTTAATCTTATCCAAAATATCTATATATCCCTTATCCTCAGTAACTGTACAAAGCAGCTCCTCATCCTCGTTGTACAGATATTTGCCCTCTGAATCAAGGAATACATACTCACTGTTCTCCAAGCCCTTTACGTCAAGTGATATAAGTGAGTCCATAAGCTTGCCTGCATATACTGCAGCTCCAACGAATCCAATACATTTGCCCTGGTCATATATAGGGTAATACATAGAGATAACCATATTTCCGGTACTTGGCGACTTCATGACACCTCCATTGCTAAGCTCCTGCTTAGACAATATAGTATCCTGAAATTGTTTCAGTCTCTCTCCTTCTCGATTATGCATACCGACTACGCTTTCAGTAGTATGTGTATATACTCCTGTTTCTGTATCTGCTATGTACAGTCCTTCGAATATACCCTTTACATTTGCAAACTCAACTGTATATTCCTGTGCTCTCTTCTGGTACTCCTTTGAATCAAGGTTGTTAAGAAGATTCTTTACCTCATCGCTCTTTCCGAAGGCAATCAGATACTCCTCTGCTTCCTGTACATAATTATTGATAACATATGCTCTAGATTCAACAGCATCCGTCATCTGGGCTTCAATCTGCTTGTCCATAACCTCTGTGGTTGTATTATCAACTAATTTCCACAAGCCCCAGAAACAGAACACCAATACACCGGTCAGCAACAAGCTGGTTCTCTGGGCAATTTTCATATTCTTCAGCATTCCCTATCCCCCTTGCAATATCCATACACTATAAAATGTGCTATCAAATATTCTCTGCATCAGCAAAGGAAAGCTTATTCTCTATAGCATCAAACAGTTCCTCCTTTGCAAGCTCAAAGCAGTCAAGTATCTCCGGTGAGAATACTCCGCATTCTCCGTTTGCTATCATATTTGCCGCAGTCTTCACATCGTAAGCAGTCTTGTATACTCGTTCACTTACAAGCGCATCATATACGTCTACTATCGATACTATCTGCGCCCAGATAGGTATCTCATCTTCCTTTAAGCCATCCGGATATCCCTTTCCCTTAGATATTTCTTGCCGTTTCCCCAACTCATCATTTGACAATATGTTGTGTCGCCTGACAATCCATACCTTGATTCTCCCCCATTTTGAATCTATGAATATGCCATAAAAACACACTAACAGGCAAATTATATCACATAATTATACGCTTTTCTACAAAATACAACACATAGATTATATTTTTTTATCCGGACATTTTATCCAAAATAGAACTGCAAACTGTATTGTGAGCGTTCTGTTATCAAACATAAAAGACAGATTATACCACCTTTATTCAGTGCTACAATCCGTCTTCTGCTTATTCTGTAGAAAATACCTGATATACAGACCTTTTCATAATATGTTTATAATATATCTAAAGCTCATTAGTGTCATCCGGAGCTTGGGGTTTATCATATCCTTCAGACCCGTTCGGTCTCATGCCCTCTTCCCCGTCCGGTCTCATACCGGGTTTTTTATCTCCAAACGGTTTATCTCCAAATGGCTTATCTCCAAACTGGTTATCTCCTGACGGCTTCCCTCCGGATGGTTTTCCTCCCATACCACCGCCGTTGCCATATATAAGGCTATCCATGGCAACAGTATTTGTCTCTCCACAGGCTTCCACTGTGTAGGAATTGCCGACAGTAATATCCGGGCTGCTTATAACAACACAGTTATATTCCTTTACAGGAGAATATTCTACAAGAATGTTACCTGATTCATCCTTCAAGCTGATACTATCCTTTGTATACGATGCATAGGTTAACATAATACTCCCCTGTGTTGAATTGTTACCGAAATTCTGCGCCATACCGCTTGAGCCTAAAGCTACTACTATGCCTCCGGTAATTGTTGCCTGACCATTATAATCAAAGGCACCGTTACCATCATTCACAGGTCCGCTTACATAAAGCTCACCGCCAGACACCGTAAGCCCTCCGTTTGAATCTATGCCATCCCCGGAAGCATCAACTGTAACAATTCCTCCGGATATATTTATACAACAGTCCTCCGATACAGCAAACATATCCTGTCTCGGTCCCACACCGCTTTGATCCGCACCACCTGCTGCATTGATGCCGTCATCACTTGCCGTAATATTAATTGTACCACCCGAGATATCAACAATAGTACCCTCTATACCCTCGTAGCTCTTGTCTATATCGATGGTACCGCCGGTAATCGATACGTTTTCATCTGCATGTATACCGTCATCTCCGGCAGTTATCGTATATGTGCCATCCTTAATAAGTACATTCCCATTTGAGTGAATGGCATCATCACAGCAATCCAATACATATACACCATCATACAAGCTGACAGACGATGCACCCTTTAATCCCTTTGCGCTGGTATCTGACATGACACTTGTGCTGCTTCCTCCCCCGGAGATAATATTACAGCTGCCACCACTAATCGTAAGCGAATTTTCTGCCTGAACTCCATCTTCCCCTGCTATCAGTTCAAGGGATGAATCTGCAATCACTATATTCCCCAGATTACTGTCGGTGTCATTCGTTGAACGCAGTGCATCCCCGCCACAATCAACATTGACTGCAGCAGCTTTTATCACACAGCTGTCCTTTCCATTGATTCCATGATTTTTTGCCGTTACCGTAACACAAGCCGTCTCAAGCCTTAATGTATCCTTCCCTGTAATGCCATTGTTATAATTTGCATTTACAGTCAATTTTCCCTCTCCTGCTATCACAAGGTCTGATTTTGAGTACAGGCATGCATTTGGCTCTTCGTCCACGGACGAAGAAAAACTATCATTAAATGTATATTCACTTCCATCCGTAAGTGTATTTTCCGTACCTTCCGTAAGATAAAGTGTCGTAACAGATGATTTATAGATATAAACCGGACTGCCATATGAACAGCTTATATCGATGTTCTCCAGCACAAGTATAACCTCTTCATCCGGGGCATTTACGATTATACGCCCCTCTTTTGTCTCCCCTTTTATAACATAGGTTCCCCCACCTGTGATTGTCACAATTCCATCGTCTGCCTTGGCTCCATCTCCCGACACTGTAGCCTTCTCATCAGAAAATGTAATTTCTGTCGCTCCTGTGGTATCCGGTGTCTCCACATTTTCATCTAAAAGTTCCTGCATGGCAGCATTATCCGCACCCGTGCTGTCGCTTCTGTCTGTACCGGTATCCTTTGCACAGGCACAAAGCATTACTGAAATTGATATAAGACACAGGAAGCTCCTTACCATCTGTTTTTTATTCTTCATTAATGTGTTCCTCCTTTTCTTCTATTGGGACATCGCCAATTCCCACCAATATCATATCCAAATCTTATAGCCATATGCTAAAGCATACTTAAAGGCTTTTCGTAATATTCCTTTAAGTACGCTTTAAGTCGGTGCTTTATCCTTGCTTCACAAGGGAGGTCATCAGCTATGGCAAACAACATTTTATACAGCTTTAAAAGGTACGAAAAGAAATATCTTCTTACACCGTATTCTCAAATTGATCTGCTACGGCAGCTGCAGCCTTATATTCAGGAAGACGCATACGGAAAATACACCATATGTAATATTTATTATGATACCGATGATTGGCATCTCATACGCGAATCCATCGAAAAGCCTGTATATAAGGAAAAGCTCAGAGTTCGCAGCTATGGAACTCCGACAGAGACAGATACGGTCTTTATAGAATTAAAGAGAAAATGCAACGGCACCGTATATAAGAGACGCATATCCACCGAGGAGTATATTGTAGAGCCTTTCTTATACGGACTACAGGAAGAGAACCGTTATGGTCAGATTGGTCAGGAAATCTTATGGTTTCAAGGTGTCCATAAGACCGTCCCAAAGGTCTTCATTGCCTACGACCGCATCGCCTTCACCGGACGTGAGGATGCAAATCTCAGGATAACCTTTGACACAAACATGCGTTGGCGTGACACAGATCTGGATTTATGTATGGGAGACTACGGCACACCCCTTCTGTCAACCGACCAGATCCTGATGGAGATTAAAATGCCCGGCTCCTGTCCTCTATGGCTTAGCAGAATGCTTTCGGAGGCTGGCATTTATCCCACATCATTTTCCAAATACGGAAAATGCTACTGCGATAAGATTCTAAAAAATGAAACTATAAAAAAGGAGGCTTTCTATTGTGCTTAATTCTATTTTAGGAACAGAAATAACGTTAAATGCTTTTTTAATCTGTACATTCACTTCACTGATATTGGGAATAGGAATCGCATTAATCAGTATGTTTAAGACCAAATGCTCCCAAAGCTTTGCTATTACACTTGCAATCCTGCCTGCCATTGTGCAGATTGTCATCATGCTGGTAAACGGCAATATAGGTGCAGGCGTCGCTGTAGCGGGTACCTTCAGCCTCGTCAGATTCCGCTCCGTGCCGGGCACCGCGAAGGAGATAGGCTCGATATTTCTTGCAATGGCAATAGGTCTTGCTACCGGAATGGGCTATGTCACTCTTGGCGCCATATTTTTTGCCATAATCGCTTTGACTATGTTGCTCCTTACAGTGGTGGATTTCGGAAAAAGCGATGCTTCAGAACGAATATTAAAAATCACCATCCCTGAGAACCTTAACTATGATGGTCTGTTCGATGATTTATTTAAGACTTACTTGAATAAGTATTCTCTTGATAAAATCAAGACAACAAATATGGGCACCCTGTACGAGCTGCAGTATCTCGTCACGCTGAAGGGCAATAACGTACCAAAGGAATTCATCGATGAGCTACGCTGCCGTAATGGCAACCTGAATATTGTATGCTTTAGGGATGCAGACAGAGAGCTTCTGTAGCAACATTGTTGATTTTTCTACAGTCTACTTCTATAATTATTATAATTCGTTAATCAGGTGTATGCGTCCTGATTTAAGCATTCCTTTACAGAAAGGCAGGTGAATATAATGCGGTTGCTGATTGCAGAGGACGAGCTGGACCTGGCAGAAGCTCTGACTGCACTTTTTGAAAAAAATAATTACTCGGTTGATGCCGTAAACGATGGTTTTTCAGCCTACGAATATGCCGTCTCCGGGGAATACGATGCGATAATATTAGATGTGATGATGCCTAAAATGAATGGTATCGATGTCTTGAAAAAGCTTAGGGACGAAGGTGTAAAAACACCCGTAATGATGCTTACGGCAAAAGGACAGAAGGATGACCGTATAATAGGCTTCAACGCAGGCGCAGATGATTATCTTCCAAAGCCCTTTGAGCCGGATGAGTTAATCTGTCGTGTACGCGCAATATTACGACGGGGAGACGAATACAGACCTACCGTACTTAGCTTCAAGGATATATCGCTGAACACAGGAAACGGCTTATTGGAATCCAACAGCAATACTATTCGTTTGAGCGGTCGTGAGTTTCAATTGATGGAAATGTTTATGCTCTCTCCCGGAATCATCTTCCCTGCCGAACGAATTATGGAGAAAATATGGGGCTGGGATTGCGAAGCCGAAATCAATGTTGTATGGGTACATATATCCAATCTCAGAAAAAAGCTTAACTCCATAGGTTCAAAGGTTTCAATCTATGCAAACCGTGGTCTCGGATATGTATTGGAGGATAGAAAATGATAAAACAATTACGCAAAAGATTTATACGCATTGCCATGCTTTCCGTAAGCCTGGTAATGTTATTTCTCTCGCTCATTGTTAATATAGTGAATTTTATTTCCACCGATTCAGATTTGACTGAAATGCTGGATATAATCTGCGAAAACCAGGGAACCATACCGCTTCACAAGGATTTTATCAAAGATAATGCCGATAAATCCGACTTACCTGACGATATGGTTTTCCCTCCAAATCAAAAGGACGATGACAACAAGAAGCCCTTCTATGCTGAAGCACCATATTCCACCAGATATTTTTACCTGCGATTTGATGAAAACGGAGTCCCGGTTTCTTCAGATTTGGGGCATATTGCCGCTATAACAGACGATGACATAAATGAATATATATCAGTGGCACTAAAAAAAGGAACCGGCTACGGTTACTACAAGAACTACAAATTCCGTGTCATTTGCCACGGCGAAAACAGATATATGGCTGTATTTCTTGACTGCTATAAGGAGCTACGTGCTGCAAGGATTGTTGCACTTTGCTCCATCATTGCAATAATTGTATGTCTGATTCTGGTATATGCTTTGGTTGTTTTCTTCTCCGGAAGAGCAATTGACCCGGTAGTAAAAAGCGCCCAGCAGCAAAAGCAATTTATCACTGATGCAAGCCATGAGCTTAAAACACCTATTACGGTTATCGCCACAAGCCTGAAGGTTTTGGAAATGGAAACAGGGAAACAAAAATGGATAGACAAAGCGATGGCACAAACAGAAAAGCTTAAAAATCTGGTGAACTCTCTGGTCAAGCTTTCACGTATGGATGAGGAGGACTCACCTCTTAAATTTGAGCATTTTTGCATCAGCAACGCAGTAAGCGAAACTGCGGAATCCTTTGCTGACTTTGCAGTCTCTTCTGACCACGAATTAAATATATCCATCACACCGGATGTTGATTATTACGGTGACGAATATGCCATCCGACAGCTTGTTTCCATCCTGCTTGACAATGCAATAAAATACACTTCCTGCGGATATCCAATAAGCATTTCCCTGGAAAGAGCAAAGAAAGGCGTTACAATCCGCACCTCAAACGCGTGTGACGGAATAGAGCAGGCCGAGCTCGACAAACTATTCGACCGTTTTTATCGTGCAGACAAATCACGTAACACAGACGGCTTCGGCATAGGTCTATCAATGGCCCATAGCATAGCAAAAGGACATAACGGCTCTATTAAAGCAGTATGTCCTTCTGATAACATGATTGAATTTGTAATTAAGCTGAGATGAAATTTTTATATTTTACGCTCTTTTCCTTTGCGAAAACAAAAGCTGCACAACCAACGACATAGCCAAAATCATATACGCACAGAAAATGATATTTCTAATTAATGGAAACCAGATACCGGATATTTCTTCCGCGCAGATAATAAGAACAACGATTTTTTTATAAGATTTTTTTTCATTCTCTGTCAGTCTCTTCTCCTTAGTATCAACCGGGGCAAATAATACAATTACAACTATACATGCCAGTTCTGCAGCTATATAACACCATATATAATTACGAAACACAAAATCAGATGCAAGGATAACAGCAATCAGCACGACATTCGATATCAAGCTGCATGCCCATGATTTTGATGCATGCCAGCCTCCCCCATATGTTCTAAGTGGTATATAGAGCAGCCAGAACAGCAATACGGTTGCTATTGCATGAAATACAAAGCCTATCGCAATACCTATAATTATGTTTAAAGCTGTTTCCATTGCCAAAACATAACCATACTTATATATGTTTATATCCGAGTCCTGTATAATACCTATATCCTTTTGTCGATTTACAAGCTTTTCTGCAATTTTCTCAAGCATTACTTTCTTTTGCTATATTTTGCAGCCTCTTCCGGAAATTCAGGCTGATGAAAGAGCCAGCAGCATGCTGAATTTGCACTTTGAATTACAAATAAAAGCGCAAAGCTATTTAACAATTGTAGCATCTTGGAATTCATTAATTTCTTTACAGCGCATTTTAACTTCATACTTACGTACCTCCAAATATTATTTTTTCATATTACAAAGGATATAAGGCGCAAATTTGCCTCATCCTTAGAATCATATGTATATTTTATACCTACTTATTGCAAGGCAAATGTCAGTTTTTGCAATATAAAATGCAATTTTTGCATTTCTTCATACTTTTATTCATATTTTATTCAAAGGAAATGAATCGTATGTACTATTTTAATCTTTTGTGATAAACTATGGGATAAATTGTATTATAAATAGGACGGATAAAAGACTTATGTACCATGTTGTAATTTGCGATGACGATGTGCATTTTATACACTATATTAAAGATTTGATATTACAGGCAGGTCTCTCGGAAGCAGATACCGTATTCTATGAATATCTTTCCGGTGATGCATTTATAGATGACTTAGACACATTTAGTGCTGTTGACTTATTAATATTAGATATTCAGATGCCTCATACCGACGGCAACGAGACAGCCGAATATTTCCGCAGACATTTTCCTTTATCGCTTTTGGTTTTTTGTTCAGGTGTCTTCTTACCAACAGTTCATTCCTTTGAGACATCGCCTTTTCGTTATCTGCTAAAGGAATATTCCGACACCAGGATGCTTCAGGAATTAAAAGCAATAGTAAGCGAATTATTACGGAAGAAAACCGAACCATATATTTTTGCCACACATCATAATACCGCAATCCGCGTGAAATCCTCTGAAATCCAATACATATCCATTGGACGAAATTGTACGCAAATACATATCAGCCCTGAGATTAATAACACCTGTTATGACAGAAGCTTAACCTGCAAGCAAAAGCTCCCTGAGCTGTATAACCTTTTGAAGGATTACAACTTTGCTTATGCGCATAACAGCTATATAGTTAATCTTGCATATGTCAAAAGAAAAAACACTCTTGAACTGGAGCTCATGGATGGAACCATCCTTACTATTTCCCGGTCCAAAGAAAAAGAGTTCCGTACAACCTTTGCAAAATATATGGCTAAAAAGTACTGATGAGAAGGAAAAAATATGAACAACATCGTTTTATTTATAAGCTGTGTGCTCGAAATGTATATTTTTATCGACTTTTTTAAGGCATTCTTTGAAACTAAGGAGTGCTTTAAAAGCGTATGGAAGCAGTGTGCTATTGCAACACCTATGGTATTGCTGTATTTCGGTATCAATACTCTCCATTCATCGAAGTTAAATCTCTTTACCTTTTTTACTATATTGTTAATCTATGCAACCCTTGTATTTCAGTGCACATTTAAGGAGCGGATTCTGTATCTGCTCTTCCTGTGCACCATTTTCTTTGGCTGTGAATTTCTTTTTGCGGTTTTACTTAATATCCCTTCATTTATTGTCGGCAGGAAAAGTATTGTTGACTTATCCTCTATGCCATGGCATGTATTCACCTTAAAACTGCTGACCTATATCATATGCTCAATATTTAAGCGATTATCAGCAAAATCACACAGATATTTTGATACCAGGGTATTCCTGTATTATCTTTTCGTTCCATTTTCCAGCATCGGCATTATGCTGTCAACCTATTACTCCGGTATAGATTTTAGTGCTACCGCACACACCAAAATTTTGCTTTGCGTTTGCTTTGGTCTGTTGCAGTTCGGTAATATCGTGGTCTTTCACGCCTTCCAGAAATATTCCAAGGAACTTCATCAAAGCATGCAACAGAAGCTCCTTATTTCAGAGCAGGCTATGAAGCTTGACTATTATTCAAAACTACAGGAATTAAATGACAGACACCGGGAACTAATCCACAACGCCAACCAGTACATTAAAACCTTGGGTTCATTGATAGCTCGCAATGAAATCAAGGAGGCTCTCGATTGCATCAACGAACTAAATATTGAGCTTGAAACAAGCTCCACCATTATATGGTCTTCAAATAATGTGTTAAACTCTATATTGTCCGAAAAATATACACTCGCAAAATCAAAGAATATTGACATAGATATCTATATTGAGCCCGAGGTTCAGCTTGATACCATAAAAGATATTGATTTGATTAATATATTATGTAATCTCTTGGATAATGCCATAGAGGCATGCGAAAAATGTGAAGGCACACGCATTGTGCAGACCAGAATATACAATGAAAATCATAACTCCTATTCTGTTATCAAAATAAAAAACAGCTTCAATGGTGTTCTTTGCATACAGGACGGTCAGTTGATATCCACAAAAAGTCAAAACGGACTTCACGGCATAGGACATAAAAGTGTTGCGCGTACAGCTGAAAAGTACGGTGGGTATCTCGAATATTATGAGGAGGACGGATTGTTTGTTACTGTAGTTTTGATACCTGCCGGTAACGCCAATCACAATTTAGAAACCTTATAAACTAATTTTGCAAAGACAATCTCAGGTTTTTTTCGCGTGCATATTTTATTAAAAATGCTCTATCTTCATCAGAAATATCCTCGTTGAATTTTCGTCTCGCCTGTATAATCGCACCATTACATATTTCAACAGTAACATACGACTTCTC
>CAMALN010000027.1 GCA_945836565.1 uncultured Lachnospiraceae bacterium | reverse complement strand
AACAAATACAGTAGTATTATGGGAAATCAAATAACGTTAGAAGATTTATTTGATGATTAAAATAAAGGTCTAGATGATTTGGAACAGGAATAATTATGTTAAATGAAATAAAATATGGGAGACCTGATATTAAATATCATTTCTGGACTGCTAAATAGTTTGGTTTTCTTAATGGTGTTCTCTTGATGATAAAGGGGATAATATATGATGTGAAATTATTAGAGGAAAATAGATTGATAGCCCAGGCAAATGGAGAGGTGATGAATGGGTGTATTTAATTTCAGCATACTTTGATGAAAATACAAACAAAATATTGACCCGATATATTGAAATGATTGCAAATGAGTCGGGGAATCGTTTCATGGTGGAACATAATGTGCCGCCTCATATGACAATCTCGCAGATTGAAGCTAGAAATAAAGATGTCTTGATGCCTTCTATGGAGCTTCTTGAATCAAGATTGTGTAAGGGGGAAATAGAGATTTGTTACGTTTACTGCAATGGTCACTGAAATCGGACTGACCAAGGTGAATCCGCATGAGGATGTGATGAGGTTTTCGTTATTCTAGAATAAAAAGGTCTAAATCCATATTGAGATTTAGACCTTTTATATTGTAATTAAATGTTATTTTAGCTCAAGTCCCTTTATATCCTCATAGAAGCTTGGATATGAAATATTTACACATTCAGCCCCAAGGATATCTGTCTCGCCGTCTGCATTCATAGCGGCTATGGCAAAGCTCATAGCGATTCTGTGGTCCAGCTTACTGTCTATGGTAGCACCATGTAACTGTCTGCCACCGTGGATAATCATTCCGTCATCTGTTGCTTCTATATCAGCGCCCATAGCAGATAGGTTGTCTGCCATAACCTCGATACGATTCGATTCCTTTACCTTTAGTTCGGCTGCATCCTTGATGATTGTATCACCCTCGGCAAAGCATGCCATTATAGCAAGGGCTGGAATTTCATCTATGAGTGTAGGGATAAGCTCGCCTCCTATAGTGCATCCCTTAAGTGATGAAGTTTTTACCGTGATATCAGCGACAGGCTCGCCTGTTGTATCGGATGATGCATCAACAGTCATGTCTGCACCCATCATCTCAAATACTCGGATGATACCGTCTCTTGTAGGATTAACTCCAACATTCTTTATAGTAATGCAGGAATTAGGAGTGATAGCAGCGGCCACCATAAAGTATGCGGCTGATGATATATCGCCCGGTACTGCGATATCTCTGGCGAAAAGCTCTTCTGCCGGTTTTACGGTTGCTGTCTTTCCGACAGTATTTATATCTACACCGAATTCCTTAAACATAAGCTCTGTATGATTTCTGCTTATAGCCGGCTCGGTAACTGAGGTTTCACCGTCTGCATATAGGCCTGCAAGTAAAATGGCTGACTTAACCTGAGCTGATGCTACCGGTGAGTCATAGTGTATGCCATGGAGCTTGCTGCCGGTTATTATAAGCGGTGCACAGCCGTTATCTGCTTCGCTTTTTATATCAGCACCCATCATTGAAAGCGGAGTGATGATTCTCTTCATAGGACGCTTTTGGATAGATGCATCACCATTTACACGACAGGAGAAATTCTGTGCAGCAAGTATTCCGGACATAAGTCTTGTGGTAGTACCGCTGTTTCCCACATCGAGTGTATCAGTAGGTGCCTTTAAGCCATGGAGACCGAGACCTTTTACTGTTACCTCTGTATCGTGTAGCTCTATGTCTACGCCCATCTTCCTAAAACAGTCTATCGTAGACAGACAGTCAGCTCCTGTCAGAAAGCCCGTAACCTTAGTGGTTCCTTTGGCAAGTGAACCGAGCATAATACTTCTGTGTGAGATAGATTTGTCTCCGGGAACCTTTATCTCGCCGGAAAAGCCTTTAACTCTGTTTATCTTCATAATATATTCCATTCCTCATTCGAAAATATTTTGTCGCTTTAAAGTACGACATATTTTAGCACAGTATAAGGCTGTAATACAAGGAATTCTTGCATTTTGAATATAAGAGAGTATAATTATTGTGGTTAATCGAGGGGGACCGTTCAAATTAGGAGGTAACAAATGAATTACATAGCATGTAGTGAAGAGATGCAGCGTATAGACCGATATGCTATAGATGATATTGGGATAGCTCAGCCGGTACTTATGGAGAGAGCGGCAATGGCCGTATATAATTTTGTGAAGGACAAATTTGATAAGAATGCCAAGATACTTGTGGCAGTAGAAAGCGGAAATAACGGTGGGGACGGAGTTGCGGTCGCAAGACTTCTCTATCTCGATGGTTTTGATGTC
Organism: uncultured Lachnospiraceae bacterium; assembly: GCA_945836565.1. Lineage (GTDB taxonomy): Bacteria > Bacillota > Clostridia > Lachnospirales > Lachnospiraceae > Coprococcus_C. The sequence goes on along the minus strand of CAMALN010000027.1, from coordinate 9,602 downwards.
GAGCTTTATTGGATAGATGGTTTAAAAAAGCATAGTGAGGGCTTTGATTATCAGATGAAGATAGCAAAGAAGCTTGGTCTTAGATTTGCTGATGAGATAGTCAATTGTGTGTATGATGTTGTAATCGATGGAATATTTGGTGTTGGCTTATCGCGCTCTGTAGTTGGAGCTCAGGCAGAGGTTATTAAGCTAATCAATGATATAGATGCATTTAAGATAGCTATAGATGTGCCTTCGGGAATAGATGCTGATACGGGCTTTGTATTGGGAACGGCATTCAGAGCAGATGCAACCATTACATTTGGACTTATGAAGCAGGGACTTCTGATGGGGATCGGAAATGAATACTGCGGAAGGATTATATTAGAGGATATTGGAATTCCAAAGAAGGCTGTAGATTATGTGGAGCCATGTCTTTACAGCTATGATGAGTCGGATATAGACAGATTGTTGCCTTACAGAAAATCTGACTCTCATAAGGGAAGCTATGGTAAGGTTGGTGTAATAGGTGGCTGCAAGAATATGGCAGGTGCGCCTATGTTCTCAGCAGAATCGGCTTATCGTATGGGCTGTGGACTGGTAAGAATATGTACGGTAGAGGATAACAGACAGATTATACAAAGCCGTCTTCCGGAGGCTATGCTTAACACTTACAATCCTGAGGATAAGGGCACAATAAGAGATGCCCTGAAGAGTCTTATGGATTGGGCTGATGTTATCGTGCTCGGACCGGGACTTGGAACCAGCACATATGCAGAATATATAGTTGAGAAGGTCCTTAGGGATTTTGGTAAGAAGATAATTGTAGATGCCGATGCGCTCAATATTATCGCTAAGAATCCGCATATCTGGGATATTATAAGAGGCGATATAGTAATTACGCCACATCTTATGGAGATGTCCAGATTAAATGGAGAGAAGACCGGCAATATCAAAGAAAACAAGTATGATATGGCGAGCGAATTCGCCAGGGAACACGGCATATGTGTGGTGCTTAAGGATGCAAGAACCATAGTATCAGATGGTGGCAAGCAGGCGTATATGAATGTTACCGGAAATAACGGCATGGCAACAGCAGGCTCAGGAGACGTGCTTACGGGAATCATAGCAAGTCTGTGTGCACAGGGACTTGATACCTTCGAGGCAGCGAAGCTGGGTGTGTGCTTACATGGTATGGCAGGACAGGAAGCATCCATTGTTCACGGAAGATACAGCATGATAGCAGGCGATATTGTAAGAAGTATTACCAGAGTTTTGGATAGCGATTACTCGATATAATTTGGAAGGACGAGATATGGAAGACATAGGATATAACAGAGTTTATGCCCGTATAGACATGGACAATCTAAGATATAACATTTTGAAGATGAAGTCTCTGGTTAAGCCGGATATGAAGACTCTTGCAGTGATAAAAGCGGATGCCTATGGACATGGTGCCATAGAGATTGCCAAAAGGATATCTGATATATGCGATTACTATGGTGTTGCAACCATAGATGAGGCGGTTGAGCTTAGAAAAGCAGGTATCACGATGCCGATTCTTATAATAGGATTTACAGCGGATAGTGATTATGAGAGATTAATTGAATATAATATAACACAGGCTGTGTATGATGCGGAGGAGGCTAAGAAGCTTTCGGATATCGCCATTCGTATGGGAAGAAGGGCTAAGGTGCATATTAAGGTTGATACAGGTATGTCCAGGATAGGCTTTCAGACCGATGCAGAAGGTGTGGCGGCTGCGGCAGCGCTTAAAGGTATGCCGGGACTATACATAGAGGGTATATTTACGCATTATGCAAAGGCAGATGAAATCGATAAGACAGCTGCAAAGGGACAGAGGGAACGTTTCAAGGAGTTTATTAAAGCGCTTGAGGAGCAAGGCATAAGCTTTGATATAAAGCACATAGACAATAGCGCAGGTACTATGGAGATGGATGATGATGAATTTGACATGGTACGCCTCGGTATAGTAACATATGGTCTGTATCCGTCCGAGGAGATAGACAAATCAATTGTGATAAAGCCGGTTATGAGTCTTATCTCTCATGTATGTCATGTGAAGACACTTCCTGCGGGAAGGGGCATCGGATATGGCTGGACCTATGTAACGGATAAACCAACTAAAGTAGCTACGGTAACCGTAGGCTATGCGGACGGATATCCCAGAGCACAGTCAAATATTGGCAGAGTTATCATACATGGTAAGTATGCACCTATAATCGGAAGAGTGTGTATGGACCAGATAATGGTAGATGTAACACATATAGATGATGTGGCTGTAAAGGATGAGGTTATCCTTATCGGAGGAGACGAAGAGGCATATATCTCAGTAGAGGAGGTGGCGGCTCCTGCAGCGAGCTTTAACTATGAGCTTGTCTGCAATGTGGCAAGGCGTGTTCCTCGTGTATACCATGAGGCAGGAAGAGATTATGCAGTTGTAAACTATCTTTTATAATAAATATGTATTCACATCCTATTTCTTGGAAATACTTATAGAAATACTATTAAATTTGAGAAATATTAGGAGTGTGAGATAGTGGTAATTAGACGTGGTGATATATACTATGCTGATTTACGTCCGATAATAGGCTCAGAACAGGGCGGCATAAGACCGGTTGTTGTTATCCAGAATGAGGCAGGGAATAAACACAGCTCGACCGTGATAATCGCAGCTATAACATCTAAGCTGAATAAGGCAAAATTGCCCACGCATGTCGAACTTGATTCAAAATGTTGCGATATATCAAAGGATTCTGTTATACTGTTAGAGCAGCTTAGAACAATAGATAAACAAAGACTTAAGGAAAAGGTGTGTCACCTGGAAGGTCCTATTATGAACAGGATAAATGATGCACTCAGGATAAGCCTTGAGCTTTGAAGCAAAGGAAGAAAAGGAGTAAAAGTAATTTATGTCTCAAAACGGACCCAGTGGGTTTAGGAAATTTTTTTGGAAAAAGGTAAATGAAGAAAAAGTAGAAGAAGAAATATTATCCATGGTGGAAGAGGGATATGAGAACGGTGTCATAGAGGACAACGAGGTTGAGCTTATATCAAACATATTTGAATTCAGTGACTTAGAAGCCAAGGATATTATGACGAGCAGACAGAAGATACTTGCTGTAGAGAATAATTCGAATATAGAGAAAACTCTCAAATACGCTGTGGCAAACAGCTTTTCAAGATATCCGGTATATGAAGAGGATATAGACAATATTATAGGTGTTGTACATATTAAGGATGTTATCGCAAGATTTCTTGATAATCCTAAGGATGATATCACATCTGTTATGGAAACGCCTATGTATATACATCCCACGATGGAGATATCGAAGCTCCTTTCTCTTATGCAGAAGGAAAAGTGTCACATGGCCATCGTCGTTGATGAATATGGACAGACAGAGGGCATAGTGACGTTGGAGGATATCATCGAGGAGATAGTGGGAAATATCTTAGACGAGCATGACGAGGAGACTCCGGAGGAGGTTCAGGAGCTCGTTGGTGATGATATAACTGTGGAAGGAATAACAGAGCTATCACATCTTGAGGAGATGCTTGGTATCAAATTCCCGGATGAGGATTTTGAGACCTTGAATGGTTTTTTGCTATATGAAATCGGCGGCTTCCCGGAGGAGGGAAAGGAAAATACTATAGAATATGAGGGATATAGATTTATCCCTGTAGATATAAAAGACAAGATGATAAAGCTTGTCAGGATAGAAAAGATAAAAGTAGAAGAAAACAACGATAAGGAGTAATTAAGATGTCAGGACATTCAAAATTCGCGAACATTAAGCACAAGAAGGAGAAGAACGATGCTGCTAAGGGAAAAATCTTCACGGTAATCGGAAGAGAAATCGCTGTTGCAGTTAAGGAAGGCGGAGCGGACCCGGCAAATAACAGCAAGCTTAGAGATGTTATCGCTAAGGCTAAGGCGAACAATATGCCAAATGACACCATTGAAAGAGGTATTAAGAAGGCAGCAGGCGATGCGGCTTCAGTTAACTACGTATCTATGTCATATGAGGGCTATGGACCAAGCGGTACAGCTATCATAGTAAATGCGCTTACAGATAACAAGAACAGAACAGCTTCAAATGTAAGAAATGCATTCACAAAGGGTGGCGGAAATGTAGGAACTACCGGTTGTGTATCTTATATGTTTGATGAGAAGGGACAGATTATCATCGATAAAGAGGAGTGCAGCATGGATCCGGATGAGCTGATGATGCTCGCACTTGAGGCAGGAGCTGAGGACTTTTCGGATGAGGAGGACAGCTACGAAATCATCACTTCACCGGATGATTTCACAGCAGTCAGGGAGGCTCTCGAGTCAGCAAGCATCCCTATGGCAGAGGCTGAGGTTACTATGATTCCTCAGAACTACGTAGAGCTTACCTCAGAGGACGATATCAAGAAGATGAACCGTATCCTCGACTTACTCGACGAGGACGACGATGTCCAGTCAGTGTATCATAACTGGGACGAATAAGAAAATGCAGCTTGCTAGCATTTTCTTAGAGGAACCGCTTGACGACGTAGTCGGCAAGAGGGACAAATCGCAACACAAAAAACAGGTCACCTGACCTGTTTTTTTAATCATATTTTAATCTTTGATGTACTATTACAAACTTGTTTTGTGCTATCGGGTATGCTATACTAACAACCGGTGTTATTCAATATATACATGGGGAACTGATGATGGAAAAGAAAGGCCTAAGTGGCAGCAATCTTAAGTTTATTGCCATGATATCCATGCTCATAGATCATATAGGTGCGACAATTTTGTATAGATATTTTATGTCTGCAGGACTTATGACGAATGATATAAATGCAGATATTACAAGCACAGATATGATATATATGATGTTTCGTGTGATAGGAAGATTAGCATTTCCGATATACATATTTTTATTGATAGAGGGATTTATGCATACGGGAAGTGTGATAAAGTACATGCTTAGACTTCTTGTGTTTGCATTTATATCGGAGCCATTTTTTGATATGGCGTTCTGTATACAACCTTCGAGGGTAAAGCAAGGTGTATTGATTGAATTTGGTTATCAGAATATATTCTTTACGTTGTTCTTAGGCTTGGTAATTATAAGCCTGATGGATATTTGGATACGGAAGGTGAAGAATCGGTATATCGGTTTTATCGGTTGTATACTGGTATGCGGACTGGGTATGGTAGCGGCATATGCTCTCCATACTGATTATGGTGCAGTCGGTGTGCTTGCCATAGCTGTGGCATACATTGCTAAGGCCTGGATAAATAGTGATGTAGCGGTTATTGTATGTTCTGCAATAGTGCTAAGCTTTACTGATATCTCAGAGGTGTTTGCTCTTTTGAATATACCGGTGATACGAAGATATAATCATAGCTGCGGTAAGAATATTAAGCTTTTATTCTATGCATTTTACCCTGTTCATTTGTTTGTATTGGGTGTAATATGTATTATGTTTGGAATATAGATATATAAAACAGGAGAAATCAAATGGGTTTATTAGTATTTTTTTTGATATGGTACAGCCTTATAGGAAGAAATAATCCTAAGATATACAATTCCTTGAAGGACAAGCTGGGCAAGATTATTACGGCAATAGTGCTTATCAGTGTTTTCTCATCGGTTATTCCTTCACTTTGGGGGCTTGCTGTATTCTTTTTTGCAATGATGGCAATATTTAGCCCGTTTATCTTTGGCGGATGGCTTATCTCGACATTATTTAAAGGTGGCAAGAAAAAGAATAACACACAGGAAAAGTGGAATGATTTCTATAAGCAGAGCGTAAAAGGCAGTGATCCTTATAAGGATTCACCATATAACAAGCATGCGGGAAGGATGGGAACGTCGCCTAATTTTACCGGACTGACCAGATCTGTACCAAAGAGAAAGAAGATTGTACAGAAGTTCAATAAAAAATATAATTTGAACCTTACTGATGATGAAATAGAGCTTATCGTTGATGCGTCATATGTATCGTTTTCCTGGGAAAGGGAAATATATGATATGGATCAGGATATGAATTCTCTCTTTGAGTGGTATAACAGTGAGACAAGCTGGCTTAGGGCGTATTTAAGAGTTCTTCCGGTTCAGTCTGTATCATCTGATTTTAAGAGACAGCATGAGCTTTGTATAGATATTTTTGATCAGATGTTTACTACCTTAGAGCCTTCAAGCTTTGCTACTACGGCGGATTGTATCGAGGCGATAAATAATAAGTATTATACAGCCTTTGATGATACAACCTTCATGATTGCATATAATTTCCTTAACAGAAATGGTAGGATACATAGTCTTCCAAAGGGTGGCGTGGTACAAAACGAGTCAGAGTTAGATAAGCTTATGAAGAAATATGATGCATCCCTTAAGAATGAGGAAGCAAAGAAAAAGAGACTTGTCTAGTCTTTTTACGAGGGCAGGATATGCTGTATGATAAGGATATAAGGGAACCGTTATTTGATTTTCTGGAAGAAAACTATGGCAGGGTTCGTATATTTGAAGAGAAAAATATGGGAAACTCAAGAGCGGATATAGTCATGGTCGGAACAGATTATGTGATGGGTATAGAGATAAAAAGTGACGCTGACAGCTATACCAGACTTGCAACGCAGATAAAGGACTATGACCGCTTCTTCGATAAGAATCTTGTTGTGGTAGGAAGTACACATGCAAAAAGTGCCGGGGAGCATGTGCCTGAGTATTGGGGGATACTTTCGGTTGAACTTATAGATGAAAGAGTGGATATATATTGTATCCGTGAGCCTAAAGATAATCCTGCATCTGTGATTGGGGAAAAGATAAAGCTTCTGTGGAGACCTGAGCTTGCACATATACAGGAACAGTGTGGCTTATATAAATACTCAGATAAAAGCAAGGATTATGTCAGACAATATATAGTCGATAGTGTGGATTCTGATAAACTGAATATTCTGATAAGCGAGGAACTTTTCGAGAGAGATTACAGCAGGATAGCGGACGATATTAAGGCATATCGCCAAGCCAGGAAGCCTAAGAGGATAGTAAGAAAAAGAACTAAGAAATATAGAAGAAAAAAGAAAAACACGTAGCCGAATTCAAATTCTTATTTGAATTCGGTTACGTGTTTTCTCATCCATAATGGGAACAGATTTCTCTGACATTTGTAATTCTCACGTTCCTTTATGCCTATTGCATCGAAGAAGGTTTTCCACAAATCAATGTACTCGTCCTGCAGCTCCTCTATGTCCGTTAAGGCTCGATATTCTTCATCGGTCAGGTACTTCTGATACATATTGCTGTAGAAACCGGCATACTCAATCTTATCCTCCTGTGTAGGTAATGAGGCCGGATGTACGGCAGCTTTTTTTCTGATGTCGTCTATTATTATCCAATGCTCAGAAGGCATCCTGTCTGCAAAATGCCCGCCTACCAGATATACTATATCGCTTTTAGGTTCAATGTGTGATATATACATCTCGGTTTTTGGTTCATCCCTCTCGATGATAATCTTGGAAAATCTCACAAATTCCCTGAAGTGATGAACCTCATTGCCTATGCGTCTTCTGTAGGTCATAATACGTTGTACAGAAGGCTCGGAAAGCATGGAGGTTGCTCTGTATCCAAATCTAAATCCGAATCTTAAAAAGCTGTATATATCATATAAGGCCTGTATATCAGAAGAGATAGCGGCATAGTATACTGCAACATAGGCTTCCTTAGAAATATCACGTTGTATGGAGTTTACTACCTTTTCTGCTTTCTCGGAGGAGGCTTCAACGTAGATATATTCATCTAAGAAATCAGTCTGATATACAGGGTTAATTGCAAAATCGATATCATCGTGTGCATTGTGTGTACCACCGTTTTTCTTTGTCTCACTGTTCTTAGCGGCGGCCCAGGCCCAAGCCTCATATATTGCAGTCATCTTGGCTTCAAAGGTATCATCACATACATATATTCTCATGAAACTTAACCTCCTTTCAATAATTATAGTCATAGCAAACTCCACAACATATCCGATATCAGCTTCGTTCATCCGCATCTATTCGATATTAAAATCATCGAATAATGAAAGCTGTCTGCCGTTATCCGAATCATCTGAATTGGCATGTGAGTACTGCCAGTTTTCACCTGAATTAACCGATATAAGCTGTCTGGTTATATATGCTTCGTCAATCGGAGTTTTATACATCTGTTTTCCGTTGCAAAGTATAAAGTAATGGGCACGCTTTAGGACAACGCCCATCTTCTTCAATGCTTCAAAGCTGAGCCTTCCGTATCTTCTGGCAGATATGATGCGACCGGCCGACTTAGGACCTATACCCGGTACTCTTAGAAGTACATCATAGCTTGCACGGCTTACCTCTACCGGGAATGACGATATATGTCGTAGAGCCCAATCACATTTTGGGTCCAGCTTATCATTGAAATTAGGCCGCTCCTCTGACAAAAGCTCATCCGCAAGGAAGCCATAGTATCTAAGTAACCAGTCAGCCTGATAAAGCCTGTGCTCTCTAAGTAAAGGGACGGGAGTGCCAAGGGCAGGAAGAGCATTGTCTTCATTTATCGGTATATATGCAGAATAAAACACACGTTTTAAATCATAATCCTGATAAAGCTTTTGTGTTGTCTTAATGAGCGTAAGGTCGGTCTCGCCGGAAGCACCTATTATCATCTGAGTACTTTGTCCGGCAGGAGCAAATGGTCTTTTAAGCTCACCGAAATCCTTAGTCATAGGAAGAAGGCCGGGGCTTGTGCCGGTGACAATCTCTTTGCTTTTGTCACCTAACAGGATGCCTGATTTGTTATAAGACCTGCCACCGGAATTATCATCTATGCTTTTGGCTGAATCCCGGCTGTCGTTAAATATGCTTCCGTCAAGATATCTGTTGCCCTTACTTCGCTCCATCTTGGATGATTTACCTATGGCTACTCTGTGAGCAGCGATGGTGTTGCTTACCTTTTCCATAGGGTCGAGTATGGTGGAGAAGGTCTTGTTCGGAGCAAGCCTTGATAGTGATTCCTCTGTAGGAAGCTCCATATTGATACTGATTCTGTCTGCGAAGTGCCCTATGGCACGAAGTATCTCGTCAGGTGCACCGGGTATGGTTTTGACATGTATATATCCGTTGAACTTATACTTTCCCCGTAAAAGCATAAGTGCTTCGCACATCTTCTCCATGGTATATCCGGGATTTTGTATGACACCGGAGCTTAGGAATAGCCCCTCGATATAATTCCTCTTGTAGAATTCCACGGTCAGCTGACATATCTCGTCCGGTGTAAAGGTTGCCCGGGGTATATCATTCGAGCATCTGTTAATGCAGTATTTGCAGTCGTAGATACAGTGATTCGTCATAAGAATCTTCAGCAGGGATATACATCTTCCGTCTGATGCAAAGCTATGACATATACCGCAGGCCTCGCTATTTCCCAGAAATCCTTTCTTCCCCTTTCTGTCTACGCCGCTTGAGGTACAGGCTACGTCATACTTGGCTGCATCGGCCAGAATCTTAAGCTTTTCCTGTAAGTCATATTCAGTTTTTACAACGTCTATATCGAACATATATTCATTATACAAACATTTGTTTGTGTATGCAAGAGGAAATTTATGAAAAG